>JAADYZ010000093.1 GCA_010092775.1 Chloroflexota bacterium | reverse complement strand
TTTGGTGTTGACACGGAAGCGTCTCGATAACTCTATGACATCGCCGAATGCCCACACGATCCTGATGACTGATGATCCACTGGAGAATAGAGAACTGCTATGGCGAATGTGTTCAGCGTTGAACAGAGATCTCGCTCTGACCAGTTTGCAAAACTTGCTCGACTTGATCGCGCGACAAAAGAGGCAAATCGCCCGGAATGGTGTGCTTGAGCGCAGCACAAGCATTGCCCCACTGCAAACAGGTGGTCAAATTATAGCCTTGCAATCTGCCATAGAGAAAGCCTGCATTGAAGGCATCGCCAGCACCGATACGCCCGACATTTGTCATGACTGACTGGCCCGCCGCATGTAGTAGTTCACCGGTCTGAGCCAGGCAAAGGGCGCCTTCAGCGCCTAGGGTCATCACGATGTCACAAGTCGGATAGCGCTTTGCAATATAACGCGCCGCGGATTCTGCCGTGCTGGTGTCATCCAGCGAGAACAGTTTGATCGCATCGCGGATAGGGATGAATAATATATCAAGCTGGTCGAAAATCGGGGTACAGGCTGTCAGTGCCTGCGCATATGACCATAAATTAGCCCGATAGTTGATATCAAAGCTGATCAGCCAACCAGCAGACTTGGCACGCTGTATCGCTGCGAGGGTTGTTTCTCGGGCGGTCGGGCTGAGCGCCGCCATAATGCCCGTGGTATGCAAGAGGCGGCTGTGTTCTGGGTCAAAAATGGCGGGTAGATCATCCGGCTTCATTTGGCTAGTGGCACTATCTTGCCGGTCATAAATCACCTGGCTGGCGCGCGGAGGTTGGCCCTTCTCAAACCAATAGAGACCGACCCGGCCGACCGGGCGCCAGAGGGTATCCGCTGTATCGACACCCCAGCCCTGCAGTTCAAAGATCAGGCGTTCGCTCACTGCATTACGGGGCAAGGCTGAGAGATGGGCGACCTTCAATCCCAGTCGAGCCAGGCCAACCGCTGTGTTGACCTCGGTGCCGCCCACATGTATTTCGAGCGTATGGGCTTGCACCAAGCGCTGTTCATGCGGCGGTGAGAGCCGCAGCAGCGGTTCGCCAAAGGTGATAACATCGTAGCTCATGGCAATTCCGCCACAATACGCTGCGTATAACGTTTAGCTTCGGCCGTCACTTGCTGCCAATTGCGCTGAGCGATGACCTGCTTGTCTAGTAGGGAGCCGCCTACACCCACGCAAATGACGCCAGCCTGTAGATACGCCGCGATGTTATCCAGCGAGATGCCGCCGGTCGGCATCAGACGCAATTGGGGTAGGGGGGCCAGCACATCCTTGATGTAGGATGCACCAAGCTGACGCGCCGGAAAAACCTTGACCACATCAGCACCACTCTCCCAAGCAGCATAAATCTCCGTCGGGGTGTAGGCACCTGGCATTACGACGACGTTTTGCTCTTTGGCCACTGCGACAATCTCGCGCTTGAAGATCGGACTTACGACAAACTGGGCTCCGGCCTCAATCGCATCAAGGGTTTGGGGCACCGTCGTCACCGATCCCACACCAATCAGCAGATCAGCCGGATAAGCCCCCTGCCTGACGGTCTGGATCACCTGAAGCGCGTCTGGATTGGTGAGGGTAAACTCCAGAATGGTGATGCCGCCCTTGTGTAAAGCATAAATTAGATCATGAGCGATGGATAGATCATCCAGGCGAATGACCACAACAATTTTGCGGGCCGCCAGGGTTTGCACAACGTCCACGTGATCAACTCCTAGAGTAAGTCAATGTTTTCCCAATGGTCCCCCATTGAGGCCTTGCCCGCTGCCAATCCTTCTCCGTCGGACGTTTGGATTACCAGGTCGGAGCGTTCCAGAGCGCCTGGCAGTAATTCAACCCCCAGCCCTGGTCCCTCCAACAAATCGAAGCCATCCGGCGTGAGCTGCGGCCGGCAAGAGCTGATCTCGCCGTAATAGGATTTGTAAAATGCCCGGCAGGACTCAAGGAACATCAAGTTTGGAACATGCGCACCGAGATGTATGCCGACCGCATGGCATACCGGCCCGGCCACATTGTGAAAGACAATTGGCACACCAAAGGCTTCCGCCATCGACGCGACCTTGCGCGTCTCGGAGATGCCGCCGCTCCAGGTTGGGTCGGTCATTACGATCTGCGAGACCTGCTTGACCAGCCAATCACGCAGCCCCCAACGCGACATCAACAATTCTGAGCCGACAATGGGAATGCTGGTGCTCTCAGACAGCCGCTTGATCTCATCGGCATTGGTCGCGGGCATCGGGTCTTCAATGAAGAGAATGTTGTAAGGCTCCAGTGCGGCGGCGATGCGCTCCATCGACGCACGATTCCAGCGAAAATGACACTCGATGCCAATTTCCATGGCATCTCCGACGCGTTCACGGATGCGCCGGATCGGCTCTAAACCTTTCTCAACGTCCGATAGACTAATATACTGTCCGTGAGTCGCCTCGCTGAAACGGTCGAAGGGCCAGATCTTGATGGCCGATGTGCCTCCGGCCAACAGATCTTCAGCCAGATCGCCAGCCCGAGCCCCGTCTTCCTGGCTCCACATGGCGTAGTCATCGATCTCACCAAAACCGGCACAAGTATTGTAGGTGGGCACATGTTGGCGAACCGGCCCACCCAACAGGCGGTAAATGGGAGCCTCATAGACTTTACCCAGGATATCCCACAGCGCGATCTCAACGGCGGAAAGCGCCCGCAGTTCCGCACCGGACCAACCGTGAAACATGATGCTGTCGAAGGCAAAGCGCCAGATGCGTTCGATGTCGAGCGGATTTTGCCCCAGCACTAAGGGCGCAATGATGCCGTGCAGCGCCCCTTTAGTGGCTGCAGCCTTGTCGACTGTCTCACCCAGCCCAACGATACCGGTATCCGTATGAACGCGAACGGTCAACAGTCGCGGCAAAAAGCGCCATTGAAGAGTTTCAATTTTTATGATTTTCATGTCGTCTCATTCTAGGCGGCACGGAACCTGTCGCCTTCGTAGTGGAGTTCACCCTGGGCTAACAGATATTGAACAGCCCCATCAAGGGCAAAAACATAGTTCACGTCTTCAACTGGGTCCCACTCGCGGAAGCGTTCATTGATGCCACGCAATAGTTCCTCGAAGGTTTTGGGGGTTGTGCTGGTCGCTTCTTTCACATAAGCTATGTCTTGTTCAACGCGTTCGCGGCTGCGTGCCAAGAAGGCGGAGAATGCCTCATCGTCCATCGGTTCCCAGTGAGCGGCCAGTGCCAACTTAACTGGCAGTGTTTTGAATCGCTCAATGGTCTGGAAATAGTCTTCAAGAATATGATGTGTAGCGGGCATCGAGGCCTGATTGGTGCTTACGTTCGGCGGCCCAAAACCGAGCACGGCATCACCCAAGACGAGGGTCCCGTCTTCCGCCGACCACAAACTGATATGCCCTGGACTGTGCCCCGGCACATGCAGCACTTCCCAGTCGCGGTCGCCAATCTGTAATATCTCACCATCTGCCAGAGTGCGCGTCACAGTGACATCAGGGCCACATAGATCTTTGAGGGCGGCCATCACCTCTTCTGGATACCCTATCCCGTAACGGTGATGTGAGAATCCGTAGCGCTCTTGTAGGATGGTGTGGCGATCTTCGATCCAGCGTTTATCGGCTTCATGGCAGGCGATTTCCGCCTCGGGGAAGCGCTTCTGCACACCAGCGGTATCACCGATGTGATCGGCATCGGCGTGAGTGATAATCACTTGGTGAATTGGCTCCGCGATTTGGCCAGCATCCAACCAGTGAGTTACGCTGCCTGGGAGCCCAGCATCAACCAGTATGGTACCCTCGCCATGTACCAATCCATAAATAGTGACAAAGCGTACGCCTAACGGCTCGCGATAGGCGATGATCCCGGGGGCGACTTGCACCTTTTCCCGTTCCATGTTTATACGTCCAATCTATAGCGGACTAGATTCTGCAAGTAGCCACCATCAGCAAAGAGCGTGGCCCCGGTAACATAGCTGGCTGCATCAGAAGCCAGGAAAATGGCGGGGCCCACCATCTCGCTGGTCTGTGCAACGCGCCCAATAGGGATCCACTTGTTAAAGTTTTCATGTCCGATATCTGCCAAAATCTCTCGATTTATATTTGTCTCGACCGCGCCCGGACCAATATTGTTGATCCGAATGCCCTCGGGGGAGAGTTCCTGCGCCATCGACTTGGTGAACATAGCCAAGGCTGCTTTGGACATGTTATAGGATAGGTTCTGGGGATGGGGGATGGCCTCATGCACTGAGGTGATATTGATGATTGATGCCCCTTGCGAAGCACGCAGTAGGGGCAGAAAACCTTGCACCAGCAGCACGGGTGCCCGGCAATTGACATACCATACAATATCTAAATCTTCTGGCGCGAACTTCCCAATAGATGCAAGCCGATCCAGGCCTGCGTTGTTGACCAGTACATCAAGTCGCTTTTCTTCCGCTGAGACGAGCTCAATAATGCGGTCAATATCGCCTAGCTGAGACAAATCCGCCTGCACAAAGGGCATGCCCAATGTGGCAGCAGTAGACTCGCCCTCTTCTTTGAGGATATCGGTCAGCCAGACCTTAGCACCTGCGCCCACAAAACCTTCTGCTATGGCCTTGCCAATGCCCCGGCCAGCACCGGTCACCAGGGCAATTTTGCCCTCTAATGAGAAACGATCGTTATCAGGCATGGTATACCTCTTCAAACAATGGCGATGAATGGCAAACTACTTGACCGTGAACTGAGCCTTGATTTTGGCAACGACGTCCGGAGCAATCTCGGCATAATCGGTTGTCTCCAGGCCGGTTTCGCTGCGTTCAAACAATACAATGTGGGCATCTTCGGACATCACCACATGGTGCCAGACTGACTGGCCAATATCGTAGGCAACGTTGAGTTCCATCGGGAACACATAGTAAGCATCGCCGGGCTGGTCGTCACCTTCGAAGATGATCAAGTCAGCCTGACCAGCCGTGAGCAAGAAAACTTCGTTGGTATTCCAATGGCGCTCGACACGATAAAAAGTCTCAGGATCGACAATGTCGAAATGCCGCAGCATCGCGACCTTCCAACCGTGGAAGTCCAACACAGGCTGGTAAGTCTGGGCAAAGGATTTGCCAACGGTCATGAGTTGAGAGGGAACATCTGTCATTGTGGTTGGGCCTTTCTTGCTAGACGATACAGACTCCGTATCATATGAGGGGCGTCAATCATATGCATTCAAGGTGGCCGGTCCGCAGTGTCCGGGGCACTGGACATCGCTAACCACAGGCGACCTATAATATAGGTTGATAGCTCTCAGTATAGCACACTTGATCAGGCTCGACAAACCTGCCCAAGCAGTCATGAGAATGCTGCTATCCCCCTTTTTCGCTGGCCAGTCGGGAAAAGACCGCGCCGATTGCGTCGTCAAAATGCATGGCCATGGCTGCCATCGTTGCCTGCTTATCACCTTGGCCGATGTGTTGCACAATCTCTTCGTGCACCGACTGTACCCGTTCCAACTGATCAACACTGAAACGGCTGCGCAAGCCCCCCATAATCGTTGAATGCAGCGCGTCTCGAATTGATTCGACCAGATAGAACATCAGACGATTGTGCGAGGCAGAGGCGATCAGCAAATGAAACTTTAAATCGAGCCCTGCATACATCTCTGGCTGGTGGATGACCTCTCGCATCTGGTTGACAATCGATTTCATTTGTGCCAGTTCCTCGACTGTCCGACGCTCGGCGGCCAAGATCGCACCTTGAATCTCGATTCCCCGCCGCAACTCTAGTAATTCCAGCAAGGTTTGGTCTTCCAGAGCCAATGCCCGGCGAAAGAACACGCGCAGCGCCTCACCTGTTATCGGTTTGACTACAGCGCTGCGCCCATTCGATATTTCAATGATGCCTTGCCCTTCGAGCGTTTTCAGTGCCTCTCGAATGACTGGCCGACTCACATCGAAGTCGGTCGCTAACTGCATAGTGGATGGCAGTGAGTCGCCAGGCTTGAGCGACTCTGCATAAATCCGATCAATAAGAGCCTGAGCAACCTGTTCAGCTAGGGTTTCGCGTTTCAATGGATATGAGGGCACGACAACAATCCTATCATGCTATATGACAGCAACATCATAGCACATTGCGTGCATAGTGACATGCCTATCCTCCTGTTTAGTTAGGTCTTAGGACTTTTTTGCTTCGATCCATAAGATCAACGGTATAAGACATGACTTCAGAAAGTTGAATGAAGGTAAAGAGCGCTTACAACGGTACGCCTCCCATCAAGCCGGGATCATCGAAGAAGAGGGGAGACGTAGACCAGACCTTCTGAGGGCATCCTGCGTGACAAGGGTCTGGATTCTAGCTGGTCACCTCGATGGGTCAACTTCTGGCGCGGGGCGAATTATCCGTTGCTTCTCGATGTAGTACCGGCGGGCTACATCGACCTGGACGGCGAACTAGGGGTTCGTATTCGCGATCATGCACAGTTAAAAACGCGGTTTGTACAAGGTTTTTGTGGCGACAGATAAGAACCTATTACGACTCATCTGGGTAAACATAGATAGCCACGGCGCTGTTGAACACTTCCACAATATCCATCTGCTGGCCACGTTCCCATGCCGCCTCGAAGGCTTCCTCACCGAGTTCTTCACGCAGGTGGTCAAAGGTATCCCGCAGTATGGGGATGAGTTCGTCCATGGCCCAAGACTGTGTGGCCGCCTTCTGGGCTAAGGCGTAGACCGCCGTTGCTCGTTCGTAATCACCCCGCTCAGTGATCAGCGGTATGAGGGCACGTAGTGCCATCGCCATTGAAAATGTATTTTCAATCGGAATCAGGCCGAATGTCTCACGCATAGCCGTGACAGCGGCCTCTGGGCCATGGATGGCGAACATGTAGAGCACACGCATATAGGCTGCCGTGCCGATCACCTGAATATCAGATGAGTCCGATACAAGTTGCTTGTCGGTCCATCTCAACGCTTCCTCATAGTCACCCTCTATAGCAGCGAATGCCGCTTGGAGACCATAAGCCGCGTTCAGATCACGCGGGTTGTTTGTCTGTTGGGCTAAATCCAAAAGTTCACGCCCAATACGTTGGGCCATGTCACGTTCTGTATAAATTAAGTATATAGCCAAGTTTGTCAAGGGGAATATAAGTGTGCCGGGATCACCTACCTGCCGTGCGAGACGTACGGCCTCTTTGCAATAATCGAGATGGGTCGTGTCACCCCGAAAATGGGCAAAAATGGCGAGGTTGTTGATTGTTGCGACTAACCCCTTGACGTCACCATTTGCACGCCGTACAGCTTCAGCCTGTTGGGTAAAGTCTTCCGCTATGGCCAAATCCTCTTTGGTCTGCCTGAGGTAATAATGAGCAAACCCAAGACGATGCAAGGCTTCGCCGCGACCATAATCATCAGCGAGTTCCTCAGTTAGCGCAAGGCTCTTTTGAAAGGCTTCAATAGCTTCCTTTTCAAAGCGCGTCAGGTGAACCCAGCCGATGGCTCGCCAAGCGAGTGCCTCGACCGTACGGTCGCCCGCATCCTGCGCGATAGTCAATGATTGGTGGATGGCACCCTCCACATCGTCAAACGAACGCCCCAATGGGTATAGCATCTCACGTTCTAGCAAGGCTCTGTACCAGAGCAGTTGATCATGAGGGGCGTAGCGGTCCATGACCCGGACAAGTAGATCGTGGGCTTCATCGAAGCGGCTGTTCAACTGACAGGCCAGCGCTATCATCGAGAGGGAGTCGGTGAGGAGCACCCTCTGATCATGCTCCACCGCCCACACCCACGCCGCGCGCACATTTTCGAATTCGCTGTTAATGGCCTTCATCGCCCCCAGTTGATCGCGGCCCTTCAGGTCGGTTGCTTTTGCCGTCAATGCCGTTAGATAGTAGGTGGCATGGGCCTCGTAGATCGCTGCCGCATCGTCTGTAAGGTATTCATGCGCAATCTGCCGTAGCAGTTCGTGCACTTCAAACCGGCCGCTTTCCGGGTTGCGCCCAATGAGGGATTTGTTGGCGAGGTTCGTCAAGTGGCGTAACGATGCCCCTGTGACAGTTTTGGCCGCCTTATGGGTAAAGCTTCCCCGAAACACCGACAGACGGCTAAACATCTCACGTTCGTCCTTGCTGAGCAGGTTCCATGAGTAGTCAAAGGCGGCGCGGATGCTGCGCTGACGATCAGGTAGATCGGTCAATTCCGTTTCGAGGAAGTCAATGCTGTCAGCGATCTCGGCGGCAATCTCGTCCAACGGCAGCGTATCGACCCATCCTGCTGCCAGAATCAGGCCAAGGGGTGTACCCTGCACCAGACGACAGATGCGCGCCAGATAATCAAGATCTTCCTGTTGCAGTTCAAAATCAACGCGAGCGTGTTGAGCGCTCCGCATGAAGAGCTGCACAGCGGAATACTTCAGGGCACCCACGGGGGTTTCCCACGCAGGGAAGTCCAGGCCGCCCAGCGTAAAGACCGTTTCTGCTCGCAGGTTGAGCCGTTCCCGACTGGTCACGAGAAAGGTCACTTCCGGCGCAGCTTCCAGAATGTCCATCACCAGATCGCGGCCTGCCATAACGTGCTCGAAGTTATCCAGAATGAGCAGCATCTTCTTGTTGCCGAGGAAAGTTACGATCTGTTCAGTTGATGAATCAGTACCCGTGAAGCGGTAGCGAGCTGCTTCGGCAATCGCTGAAGGAATGTTGGCCGCATTGGCCAGCGGAGCAAGCTCAACGAAGCACACGCCATCGGGGAAGGCCTGCAGCTGGGTACGGCCTACTTCAACCGCAAGGCGTGATTTACCCATCCCCCCGGGGCCGTGCACGGTGATCAGGCGTATATCAGGTTTGTCGATCAGGCGTTGCAGTTCGGCCAGTTCGGTGGTGCGGCCCACAAAAGGCGTCACCTGATGTGGCAGGTTGTGCTGTGCCTGTTCAGCCATGGGCGTAGCGAACATCGATTCCATGACAAGGGTAACCGGGCTAGCCCGATCCGCGGAGAAGTCAATGCCCTTTAGCATGGCCTCAATCTCAGCACCAACCAATCGTACCGAAGGGATACGGGCATCGCGGTTTTTTTCCAGCATACGGTAGAGCAAATCGGTGAGATCGTCGCTAATGTCGGGGCGCAATTCCTGCGGATCGGGGAACGGCTTCTTGAGAATTTCGACGACCAGCGTACCCGGGCTACTGCCCACAAACGGACGCCTGCCCGTCAGCATCTCATAGAGCACCACACCAAAGGCCCAGATATCGGTGCGGGCATCTGGGGGCATGCCCATGCAGGCTTCCGGGCTGAGGTACGCATAGGTACCGATCACCATACCCGTTTCGGTTGGGCTGGTTTCGGCGGCTGTGAAGCGTGCAATGCCGAAATCGGTCAGCTTGGGAACACCGTCTTCGGTGACAAGGATGTTGGCCGGTTTGATGTCCCGGTGGATGATGTCCAGATAGTGCGAGCGGGTGAGTGCATCGGCCAGCTGAATAGCGATATGCAAAGCAGGCATGATGGGCAATGGTTGTTGAGCACGCAGATAGCTGATCAGGTCACCGCCTGCGACGTACTCCATTACAATATAGTGATTATCGCCCTCAGTCACGGCATCCAGCATTTTGACGATATTGGGATGGTCAAGCTGCTGCAGGGCCTGTCCCTCTCGAACGAAGCGCTCCAGCATGACCGGGTCACGGTTGACAAGTTCAGCCTTTAACCGCTTAATGGCTACTATTTGTCCGCTTTCGGTGTCAGTTGCTTTGTATACATCCCCCATTGCCCCGGAGCCGAGTTTGTCACCGAGGTGATAGTGACCAATAAGCATAGCTATTCTCCCTGAATATGCTATCCACATTCTATCATAGCACGGGGTGCCGCAAACAAATGTGACGAATTATTCGAGGTATCTATGGCCCCCCCTTCGTACTGTCAAACGAGGGGCAATTGAGCAATGCAAGATCCTGGGTGGAATTATCAAAGAGTATTGTCGACATACTGCTTAACCTTGTTTTATAGGGGTTGACGAGGTTTTTAGACCCCACGGGAGCACCCGGATGAGATTTTTCGAGGTTACGGAGCTCTTGCCTGGCTGCTTCATTTGAAATGCTTGACTTCAAGATCAATACCATGTTAAGCTGAGCACAGCAAAATGGTATGCATACCATACATAACATATCATTCGTCTATTTGTGTAAGTTAAGTTAAAATAATGACTAACATTCAGGATGTTGCCAAACTAGCTAAAGTTGCACCCATTACTGTGTCCCGAGTGATAAACAACTCTGGGTATGTAAGCGACAAGACTCGAAAGCGTGTGGAAGGCGCCATTGCAGAGTTAGGTTACGTACCTAACATGCTTGGCCCAAGCTTGCGTTTTAAGCAAACTATGTCAATTGCTGCGATGGTCACGGATATTACCAACCCTTTCTGGACAACAGTCACACGGGGCATTGAAGATGTCGCTTCGGCTAATGGCTATTTGACCATACTCTGCAATTCAGATGAGTCTGAGGAAAAGCAGGCCTTATATTTGGAAACGCTCCTGCAGAGACAGATTGACGGCATTTTGTTGGTGCCGGCCAGTAATGACTCTGCATCAATCAAGCGGATACTGAATCAGAAGATTCCGCTGGTGGTGCTAGACCGAGAAGTTCAAAATGTCGCTGTTGATGTAGTCCGAGCTGACTCGCAAGAAGGTGCTTACCTACTGACCAAGCATTTGCTCGCTCTGGGTCATCGTCATATTGCGATGTTAGCTGGCCCAAAGAGCACATCTACCTCTGTAGATCGCGTAACAGGTTATCTTCACGCACTAGAAGAGGCTGGCATTGAGCCGAATGACGACCTGATTTACTGGGACGCATATACACAAGAGGCGGGTTACCGGAATGCCAAGCGTGTTATCAACTCTGCCCTTTGCCCAACAGCGATCTTTGCAGCTAACAACTTCATAGCCATCGGTACTATTCAGGCGCTAAAGGACCAAGAGCTGTGTGTGCCAGATGATATGTCGATTGTCGCTGTAGATGACATCCCACCAACCTACTCATTGGAGCCATTCTTAACCGTTGCTGCGCAGCCGGCCAAAGAAATGGGCCGGGTGGCCGCCGAGCTGTTGCTTGACCGCATCAAGAATGAAGAAGACAAGCCACCACAAAGCATTATCTTAGACATAACGATGATCATTCGCTCATCGAGTGGCAAAAACCTGAAACGATGATCATTTAGAAGATTGGCATCACAATGAAGTATCTCCTTTTTACAATATGGTATGGATACCATAGATTGAGCTAGGAGTTTGTTTGTGTTTTCAGGACTGTCCACACATAGTGGGTAGCCTTTTATTTTTTCCAAGAATAAGATTTACAATCAGGATTGGTGAAGATAACAATGGATGTCTCTCCCCCCACGAATCGTTTAATTGGATCAATGCCCAAAATTGGTATACGCCCAACCATTGATGGTCGTTTGCAGGGCGTACGAGAGTCATTGGAAGATCAGACGATGAATATGGCCAACAATGTCGCCACATTCCTGAGCAAGAATCTGCGTCATGCTAATGGTCTCCCGGTTGAATGTGTGATTGCAGATACAACAATTGGCGGTGTAGCAGAAGCCGCCGCATGTGCTGAGAAGTTTGCTCGCGAAGGGGTTGGTGTTTCACTAACGGTCACACCATGCTGGTGCTATGGCTCTGAAACCATGGACATGGACCCATTGATTCCTAAAGCTGTTTGGGGATTCAACGGCACGGAGCGCCCTGGTGCGGTATATCTAGCGGCTGTTCTTGCTGGCTATAGTCAGAAGGGGTTACCAGCCTTCAGCCTCTATAGTCGCGATGTACAGGACTCAGATGATACGAGCATCCCAGCAGACATACAGGAGAAACTGCTCCGATTTGCACGGGCTGGCTTAGCCGTCGCGACCATGCGCGGCAAAAGCTATGTCTCAATGGGTGGAGTTTCAATGGGAATTGCTGGTTCCATCATTGACCCGGATCTCTTCGAAGGCTATCTGGGAATGCGTGTTGAAGACATCGATATGTCAGAGTTCATCCGGCGGATGCAGGAAGGTATCTATGATCCAGATGAGTTTGAACGCGCACTAGAGTGGGTCAAGACTAACTGCAAAGAAGGCCAGGATGTGAACCCACCAGAGCTGCAGCGCAGCCGCGAACGTAAGGATGAAGAGTGGGCAATGTCGGTCAAGATGGCGTTGATCGCCCGTGACCTGATGGTCGGAAATCTGCGCCTGACAGAACTTGGGTTTGGCGAGGAAGGGTTGGGGCGCAATGGCATTCTGGCAGGTTTTCAGGGCCAACGTCAGTGGACAGACTTCATGCCCAATGGTGACTTTCTTGAGGCCATATTAAATACCTCTTTCGACTGGAATGGGATTCGCCAGCCATATCTGATTGCAACGGAGAATGATGCCCTCAACGGTATTTGCATGCTCTTTGGGCACTTGCTGACGGGTGCAGCCCAGATGTTCTCGGATGTCCGCACCTACTGGAGCCCTGACGCGATTGAACGTGTCACTGGTTACAGGCCTACTGGTATGGCAGAGAACGGCATCCTGCATCTGATTAACTCTGGCCCCTCCGCCCTTGACGGTACAGGTCAGCAGGAAATTAATGGTGAGCCAGCCATGAAGCCCTGGTGGGAAGTAACATCAGATGAAGCCATGAAATGCCTGGAGGCCACCCAATGGTGCGCTTCTGTCACTGAGTATTTTCGCGGCGGGGGATGGTCCACGGACTATTTGACGCGTGGTGGTATGCCAATCACGATGTTCCGCATCAATCTGATTCAAGGCCTTGGGCCTGCTTTGCAAATCGCTGAAGGTCACACCGTCGATCTACCTCCAGAGGTTCACGATATTCTGGATGAGAGAACCAACCCAACCTGGCCAACCACATGGTTCGTGCCACGCACAACTGGAACTGGCGTATTCACCGACCCTTACTCTGTGATGAACGCCTGGGGCGCGAATCATGGTGCCTTCAGCTACGGTCACTTTGGAGCTGACTTAATTACACTGGCATCAATGCTGCGTATTCCCGTCTACATGCACAACATCACCGAAGAGAAGATCTTCCGCCCCAGCGCATGGAATGCGTTCGGCACAGCAGACCGCGAAGGGGCTGACTTCCGCGCCTGTGCAAACTTTGGCCCGCTCTACCGAAACGGGGTGCAGTGATGCTCAAGGGCATTTCGCCATGGAGCTTGATGTAAACAATGAGCAATCGAAAACGGCTAGATGAACTGATCACCCTTTCCGTCGAACTGGGCAAACCGGGCAATGACTATGTCATTCTGGGGGAGGGCAATACGTCTGCCCGTGCGAATGATGAGACCTTCTGGGTAAAGGCCAGCGGTAAATCGCTGAACAACATTGACGCAGGAGGCTTCGTCCAAGTTGACTATGCTGCAGTCATCACAACGTTGGACTCTCGGTCCTTGTCAGACAGTGCTATCAAACAAGCGCTAAGGGAAGCGACAATTGGCGAGACAGAGCTTCTGCCGTCTGTGGAAACGATGTTTCACGCGGTATGTCTTTTTGAAGCTGGGGCAGAATTTGTCGGCCATACGCACCCAACCGCAGTAAATGCCATTCTCTGTTCACAACACGCAAAGGAAGCCTATAGCGGACGTATATTCCCGGATGAAATTGTCGTTTGTGGCCCGGAACCCGTGTTCATTCCATACACGGACCCTGGTCTGACCTTATCTATTGCGATCCGCGAGGGTATCAGAGCGTATCAAGACAGACTACAGCGCGACCCCAAACTTATTCTGCTGCAAAACCACGGCATGATCGCATTAGGGCGAACGGCAAGCGAGGTGCAACGGATCACGGCGATGGCGGTCAAAGTTAGCCGGATCTTGCAGGCAGCCTACGCTGTGGGCGGCCCTAACTTCTTAAGCGCCGAACGTGTGGCACGCATCGATACCCGGCCCGATGAACACTATCGCCAACGGATGTTGGAGGGACAATGACATCACAAACTGTGTTAGCCGTTGACCTGGGTGCCGAGTCAGGGCGCGTGATGGCGGTTCAATTCGACGGACGCGCCCTACATACCGAGGAACTCGCCCGTTTCCCCAACACACCTGTCAGGGTAAATGGCACCCTCCACTGGAACTTTCTTTCCCTGTGGGACAACATCCAACAGGGGATCGCTTCGGGAACATCGTTGACCCCAGCGAGTATCGGAGTTGACACCTGGGGGGTTGACTTTGCTTTGCTTGATGAGCAGGGGCATTTGCTCGGTAACCCGGTTCACTACCGTGACTCTCGCACCGATAATATGATGACGAAAGTCTTTGAGCGCATTCCGCGTGCTGAAGTCTTCGCATACACAGGCATTGAGGTGATGCAAATCAACACTCTATACCAACTCATGAGCCTAGTGGTTGAAGAGTCACCACTCTTGCAGGTGGCGGATACCCTTCTGCTCTCACCTGACCTGATCAACTATTGGTTAACCGGAGAAAAGATCAGCGAGTACAGCATTGCCTCGACTACCCAGATGATCAACCCTCACACACGATCATGGGCGACACCCATGTTAGAAACCTTAGGCATCCCTAGCACAATATTGCCCGAGATCGTGCCACCGGGAACGCGCATCGGCAGTTACAATGACATTCCGGTAATTGCGCCCGCCTGTCATGATACGGGCAGTGCGGTCGCGGCGGCTCCGGCCACTACACCACATTTCGGATATATCAGCAGCGGTACATGGAGCTTGGTCGGCATTGAGACCGATGCACCAGTGATCACACCCGAAGCGGCTGCTGCCAACATCACCAATGAGGGTGGTGTGTTTGATACCATTCGCTTGCTAAAGAATGTGATGGGATTGTGGATCGTTCAACAGTGCCGTTTGAAGTGGCGGGCGGTAGGTGAGGACTACAGCTATGCCACTCTGGTGGGCTTGGCAGAGCAGGCCACACCCCTTCAGTCGATTATTGACCCCAACGATGTGGTTTTTCTGCGTCCGGGTGATCATCCGGCGTTAATCCGTGCTAAGTGCGAGGCGACAGGCCAACCCACCCCAGAGACACCAGGAGCAGTTGTGCGCTGTGTGCTGGAGAGTCTCGCGCTCGCCTATCGTGATATGTTCGAACGCTTAGAACGTGTATCAGGGCATAGGGTGGATGTTATTCACATCATCGGCGGCGGATCACAAAACACACTCCTCAACCAGATGACCGCCGATGCCAGCGGAAAACCGGTCATGGCTGGTCCCGTTGAGGCCACGGTGATTGGCAACGCCCTGATTCAGTTGATCACCTTAGGCGAGCTAGGCTCACTCGGTGAAGCACGGCAGATCGTCGCCGACATGGCAAGCACGACACGCTATACACCCAACTTAACTGATGACTGGCAAGCTGCCTATGAGAGGTACAATACGCTGTGAACTTTCACCTATTGCACCCACGCGATCAACTGGTCGCGATCATGAATCGCATCTATTACAACGGGATGACGACCCTGTCTGGTGGGAACCTATCGATCAAGGATGATGACGGATCGATCTGGATCACGCCTACAGGTGTCGATAAAGGCAGATTGCGCCCCAATGATATGGTGCATGTCTTGCCAGATGGCAGCGTAGAGGGTCTACACCGTCCCTCATCTGAGTTTCCGTTTCATCGGGCAATCTATGCCCATCGCCCTGATCTCAAGGCAGTGGTACATGCTCACCCACCCGCGCTAGTGTCGTTCAGCATTGCGCGTGAAGTACCTGCTACCACTATTATTCCGCAGGCCAACCGTGTGTGCGGCACAGTTGGTTACGCACCCTATGCTCTACCGGGAAGTGAGACGCTTGGCGCAAACATCGCCGCGACCTTTGCCGAGGGCTACAATTCGGTTCTCTTGGAAAATCACGGCATAGCAACCGGGGGGGATAGCCTGCTGGATGCCTTCCAGCGCTTGGAAACACTCGACTGCTGCGCCCGCATCCTAATCGCCGCCCGTAAGTTGGGGCCTGTCCAAACACTGACGGACGAACAGTTGGCTCCTTTTGACGTGGTGTACAACGATCTGCCTGAATTCCAGCCCGATGCACACCCAAGTCGTGTACGTGAACTGCGCCAGGTCATTGTCGAAGCTGTGTATCGTGCCTGTGATCGCTACCTGATGATTAGTACGGAGGGGGTGGTCTCAGCCCGCTTGGATGAGGACAGTTTCCTCATCACACCAACAGGCAAGGATCGGCGTACCGTTGATGCTGAGGATATCGTGCTGGTCCGGGAGGGCCAGCGGGAAAAAGGGAAGTGGCCTAGCCGCTCGGTGCAGATGCATCAGGCTATCTACCAAAATCACCCTGCGATTAGAAGCATCATGATCGCCCAGCCGCCTCATGCTACCGCCTACGCCATCACAAAAACCTCTTTTGATACGCGCACTATTCCCGAAAGCTTCATTTTACTGCGGGATGTCGTGCGCCTGGATCATGGCACCCAATACACTAGGCCCGAATCGATTGCGGCGACCTTATCGCTAGAGACACCTGTCATGCTGTTGACCAACGACTCGGTTGTGACGGCAGGGAAGTCGGTTTTGGATGCCTTTGACCGCCTTGAAGTGGCTGAATACAGCGCCAGATCTCTGATCGATGCACAGGTCCTAGGGCGGATGGTTCCTATAGATGACCAAGATATTGATCAATTAGAAGTTGCATTCAGCTTGAAGTAGCACGCAGCAAAGGAATTGCACGACATGACTGAGTTCAAACACGTTGACTATCTTTGGGATGACACCGAAGCTGATCAGCTTGATGAGGTAGATCGACTGGTCTACCGTTCCAACAAGCTCGGTACCGACCAGCGCATCACCAATACAGGGGGCGGGAATACCTCCTCCAAGATCATGATGACTGACCCGTTGACCGGAGAAGAGATCACTGTACTTTTTGTCAAGGGATCAGGAGGGGATCTCCGTACCGCCAAACGCCCCAATTTCGCGTCGCTCTACATGGAAAAATTGCACCATCTCAAAGGTATTTATGATGCAGCCGATGAGAAGGGAGTCAAGACCGAGATAGAGGATCGTATGGTGAGTCTCTATCCGCATACGGTCTACAACCTCAACCCACGTGCCAGTTCAATTGATACACCCTTGCATGCCTTTGTGCCTTACCGCTGCGTCGATCACACGCATCCGAATGCCGTGATCGCGGTGGCGGCGTCGAAGGATCAGGTAGAACTGACCCAGGCCATCTATGGGGATGAAATCGGGTGGGTGCCATGGCAACGTCCCGGCTTCGCCCTCGGCCTCGTGATGGAGAAAGAGGCGAGCGAAAATCCGCATTACAAGGGCCTGATCATGGGTCAACACGGCTTGATCAACTGGGCTGATGATGACAAAGAATGCTACGAACTCAGCCTTGGGTTGATCGAAAAGGCCGCTCGCTACATTGAGGAACACGACAAAGGCGAAGATACCTTTGGTGGGCAGAAGTATGCCGCTCTCTCTAATGAGGAGCGGCACGCCACCCTGATGGAGATTCTACCGCGTCTACGCGGGATGGTCAGCCGGTATAGGAAGTTCATCGGGACGGTGCAGTCGGATGAAACGGTGTTAGAGTTCGTCAACAGTCACGAGGCATCACGCCTTGCGGGACTAGGCACCTCTTGCCCAGATCACTTCTTGCGCACAAAGATCAAACCGCTATATGTTGGCTGGGACCCGCAAAACGAGAACCTCGACACCCTGCTAGATAAGCTCGACTCCGGCTTAGCCCAATATCGCGAGGACTATGCTACCTATTACGAGACCTGCAAACACCCCGACTCACCCGCTATGCGTGATCCCAACCCGACCGTGATTCTCATTCCCGGCATTGGCATGATTGCGTGGGGCAAGAACAAGTCCGAATCACGCGTGACCGCCGAATTCTACAACAACGCCATCGCCGTGATGCGCGGTGCCGAGGCCATCAGCGAGTATATTTCCTTGCCACAGCAGGAAGCCTTTGACATCGAGTATTGGGCCCTCGAAGAAGCCAAGCTCAAGCGGCGTCCGCCGGAAAAGGAATTTTCCCGCAATGTGGTCGTAGTCATCGGTGCGGGCAGTGGCATCGGCAAAGAGACCGCCCACCGCGTGGCTCGTGAGGGGGCGCATGTGGTGTGTGCTGACCTCAATGGCGAGGCCGCTGAGGAAACCGCCCGTGAGTTGACCGACATCTACGGGATGGGTATCGGTGTGGCGGGAACTGGGATCTCTGCTTGCGGTCCAGCGATTGGTTTGCAAGTCGATATCACTGACCGCGAGACCGTGTGTAAGCTGTTCGAATCGGTGCTGTGGGCGTACGGTGGCATTGATAACGTCATCGTCACCGCCGGGATCTATGTGCCACCCGACCGTGAAGGCCGCATCCCCGATCATATGTGGGGTATCAGCTTTGATGTCAACGTGATCGGTGGTTTTCTCGTGGCAGATGAGGCCCGTCGCATCTGGGAGGCGCAAGGTTTGAAGGGCACGATGGTCCTCACCACCAGCGTCAACGGGGTGGTCAGCAAGGCCGGATCGCTGGCCTATGATACCAGCAAAGCCGCCGCCAATCACCTTGTGCGCGAGTTGGCGATCACCCTTGCCCCGATGGTGCGTGTCAACGGACTAGCCCCCGCAACTGTAGTAGAGGGGAGCAGTATGTTCCCGCGAGAGCGTGTGATCGCCTCTCTGACCAAATACAACATCGATTTTGGTGAGGATGAATCGACCGAAGACCTACGGCGTAAGCTGGCGGCATTCTACGCTCAGCGTACATTAACCAAGGCTCCGATCACGTTAGCCGATCAGGCCGAAGTGGCATATCTGCTCTCAAGCGGTGCGTTTGCTAAGACCACGGGGCAGATTTTTAGCGTGGATGGTGGGCAGAAAGATGCCTTCCTCCGATAGTGTTTTCCCGCAAGGGAAGACCCAGAAGCGTTTCGCTTTCTCTATTCTCCGCTGGTTGGGGGCACAGTTCTGAACAGGGAACGAATCCATCGCCCAAGGGGAAAAAGAGTTCACTCTTTGTGGCCGGTATGATCGATATGATCTTCCCTGATACGGGATGGTCGGTGGTCAAACTGCTGGAACATGTCGACGTGGCGTTCGACTTCCCACTGGACCAAACCTACTGTGGGCAACCGGCCTTTAACGCTAGGGACTTGAGGCCCAACAAGTTCCAACACAGTTTCTCAGGGCCTTCCAAGATGTTGAGGTGATCGTCGCGCCATCGAAGTCGTGTACCCGTCGTCTCAACAAACCATGTAAATACCCTGTTGTTGATTACGCAGCACCGCGATAGTAGTCGTGAATGATGCCACCCAGCACGTTGCGGCAGCGCAGGGGTCCTTGAAGATGGTGGCCTGTTTGAAGGATATTTGCTGTTCGATGCCTTGATGAGGGCGTACGGCATTGAAGAAGGCCGCATAATCGTGCATGACACGTTGCAAATGAGGTGAGTCGATGTTGAGCAGCTTGTCGAGGCATTCTTCCCGAGCCGAGCGAATCCAGCGTTCCATCATTTGAGGTTGACAAGCTGCCGGTGCCAGCCGAATAGGGTCGCTGGTTTCACACTTCGGACCACCTCCCCCATCACTTGGATTGTGCGTCGTGCCGCCGCTTTCAGTTTTGTGGCCACAACCACCACCGTCAGCTTCTGGCTTCGCGCCCATCGGGCTGCCCGTCGCTGTTCGCCTACATATATCGCCACCTGCCGACCTAGCAGCAGGATCTCCAGATCCTTCTCACTCTCTGAGCGACGTCCCAACCTCACCCATTCGATCAGCGTTGAAACGACCTGCATCAGCATAAACCAGACTAGGACTTTCTCTCGCCCAGTCAACAGAGCCTCGCCTATTTTATCAGACTAGGTCAGGCTAGTTTTACAGGTCCCATGAGGTTTTTTGAGACTACGGGTTGTCGAACCAAGTTCGTAGATAGCGACACATGAGACTGCAAGATGTTAAAATGCGCCTAGCATCACATTCATGAATGAAGTTATCGGATTCTGGCTGAAAGGTAGAATGCTCAATGGTCTATCACACTCCTGATCGAAATTATGGCTGTCGGGTTTCACTCAATTACATGTATCGTGGCCATCATCTTGCGGTACTCGAAAACGAAATCCTCCGAGTTACCCTTCTGCTGAGTAAGGGAGCCGATATTGTTGAGTTCTTATACAAGCCCCTCGACGTTGACTTTATGTGGCGCACACCTTGGGGTATCCGGCATGCTCAAACGATGGCCGCAGTACCTACTGATCCGGCACTGACATTTCTAGACTACTATCCCGGCGGATGGCAAGAGCTTCTTCCAAACGGCGGGGATGTTGCCAACGTAAATGACGTTCTGTATGGTCTGCATGCAGAGACAGCCAATCTTCCCTGGGATGCGACTATCCTTCAAGATCGTCCGGAGCGCATCTCGGTCAAGCTGACTGTCCGAACTGTGCGCACTCCTCTACACTTGGAGAAAACTCTCAGCCTCACGAGTGGATCCCCGATTCTTGAGATTAGTGAGCGCCTAACAAATGAAAGCGATCAGGATATACCAGTTTCTTGGGGCCACCATATTGCATTTGGAGAACCCTTCCTCAACGAACATTGCCGCATCGACTGTGGTGCTCAGAAGATTATTGGCCACCCTGAATACTACTCCCCAACATATCGCATGAAATTGGATCAAGAAACAGCGTATCCGTATTATCCATCAGTCAACGACGAGATGGTTGACGTTCGGTTGATTCCGCCACCATCGATTCAGGTCGACGATATGCTGTATTTCATCGATTTCACCTCAACATGGTTTGGTCTCACCGACACAAAGCGCAAAGTAGGTTTTGGTATGATCTGGTCTCAAGATGTGTTTCCCTATCTTTGGTATTGGCAGTCTTTTCGCGGGGGTGGCGCTTACCCTTGGTACGGACGTTGCTACAATATTGCGCTAGAACCTTTTACGAGCCTAACTTGTGCTGGCTTGGAGACTGCAATTGAGAATGGAACGGCACTGATGCTTCAGGGGAATGAGGTCAAGCAAGCCACAATGAAGGCGATAGTCTACACAGGCCTTGATCGCGTAGCAGGGATTAGTCCCGAAGGAACTGTAAGATAACGCACTTCGGCTGGACCCATTGAGGCGTATTGGTAGCACCTTTGAGCACCCAGCCTGAAGGTGCTTCAGTGGCCAATTAAGCCTCAATACCCCCTTGTTTTGACTCTTCTTGACCCACTTCGCCACCTAGCAGGCGCAAATGGGTCTTTTAGTTTGCTATATCCATCCCAATTGAGACTAAAAGCACTTGACAAGTTGGCAAGCTTACCTTAAATTGGTAGTACCAATGCAACCCGATCCTGCACACTGGACCTGGTTCAAAGTCTGCCAAGTTGCGCCTCAAACTAAACAGAAAGACTCACGATTGATCTTAGTATCATACCTCCCTATTGCGCTGGTCCGTGATGTTGTGTCTGGTCGCTGGGATCTACGTTCTTGTGGTTAAAGAGCTTCTCGCATTTGGAGGAGCCACACCAACAGAGGAGTTAATGTCGTGACTTATAGTCCCATTACCGAAGTAGAAGTCTTCGTATTGGAAGCCAAAACGGCCCTACTCGGCGAGGATCTAGATAGTGCGGCTGAAACGCTGATTGTTCGCATTCACGACGAGGAAGGGCGAGTGGGTGTTGGAGAAACAGACTCGGCTTCGCCTGCAGTGCAGGCTCTCATAATGATGGCAGGTCCGCACAGCCTCAGTATGGGGCTGCGTCAAATCCTCATCGGTAAAGACCCAGTACAAATCGGCGCCATATGGGACCTCTTGGCGGCTAGTACGGTATATAACGGCAGCCTCGGAGTGGCCCGACATGCCTTAGCAGCGATTGATATTGCTTTGCACGATCTAGCAGGAAAGCAGCTCGAGCGCCCTGCGTTTCATCTGCTGGGTGGGGCGCGCCGTACCCATGTGGAACCTTATGCAACGCTATATGGTGGCTCTGTCAATGGCCGCAGTTTGACCCAGATGATTGATGCAATGGCAGAGCTTGTTGATCGCGCATTGGCACATGGTTTTCGATCAATCAAGTATGAAGCTCTGTTCGAGGATCTTGCTAGTGATCGCCACTTAGTCGACATTATAAAAAGCGTGCGGTCTCAAATCGGCAGCGATGTGCGCTTATTGATTGACTTCGGCTATCGGTGGACCGATTGGCGAGATGCTCTTTGGACACTCAATCGCCTTGAAACTGCTGACATCTGGTTAGCTGAAGCAACCTTGCAGCACGATGACTACCCGAGCCACGCTAAATTAGCGCAACGTGTCGAAACGCGGGTTGGTGGCGGCGAGTTTGCGGCAAGTCTGCAAGAATGCCGTAACTGGCTTGAGGTCGGAAAGGTTGATTGTCTACAACCGGATGTTGCCCGTGCAGGTGGGTTAACTGAGATGCGTCGCATCACCGAGCTAGCCGAGCAGCATGGCGCGATAGTTGTTCCACATTGCTGGAAGACAGGCATCAATTTTGCTGCCGCCTCCCATTTACAGGCTGCGAGCCGCAATGTCCCATTAGTGGAAATGTTTGTCCCTGGCTTCTTTCCATCGACATTGCGCGAGGAGCTGGTATCACCAGAGCCAGAATTGATCGATGGGAAGATCAAACTACCTGATGCACCTGGCTTGGGTGTATTACTGGCGGATGAAATCTTGACAAAGTTCCAGCAAACTAGCTCGATCAGTCAAGTGCAAGGATACCTCTCTTCATGAATCTAGCGGCCTTAGATCGCCTCAATGATCTCTCCCGAAGCCTGAAGCTAGACGCCTTACTACTGTCGGACGTGCATAGCTTGGCCTGGCTTACTGGCTACGCGCCAGCTATTCAGAGCGGCCCTAATCCCTTTGACGCTGGGCCTGGACTCGGATGGCTGGAGGAGGGCGAACTGCAGATCATTACATCAGATGGCGACGCAGCTGGTTTCCTGGCTCAAGGCGCATCGGTGAGGACCTATCCCGGATTTACTCTGGACCACCCGCTTGATCCAGTGGAAAAGCAAATGACAGTCCTTGATGAGTTATGGCATCATATCAGCAGCCGCCCGATTCGAATCGGTGTCGAGTTCGACATGCTGGCCGCAGAGCCATATTCGAAGCTGCTATCAAGTTGCCCAGACGCTACGATTAACAAAATTGATCATGACGTCAAGATTTTGAGACAGCTCAAAACAGCATCAGAGATAGTGCGCATCCGGTCGGCCTGCGCACTCTGTGATGTAGCCCAAGCCTACGTTCGCAATCGCGCCCACGCCGGGCAGACCGAAATCGCTCTATGGGCGGGTGCAAAAGGTCAACTTGAGATTGAAGCAGGTGAGCGCATTCCGGCCTATCCCGAATTTGTTGCTGGTCCACGGGCTGGTAACGTGGGTGACTTGCCTAGCACATATCAGCTTCAGTCTGGTGATTGCCTGCGTTTTGATCTGGTGGCACGTCACAACGCCTACTGGGGCGATAACTGTGCTACTGTCTTTGTTGATGAGCCGAGCACGCAACTGAAGCAGATTCACCAAATCGTGTTAGACGCCTTGAAGCGAGGCATTGATGCGATTAAGCCTGGCCTGCCCGCTGCGGAGTTGGACCACCTCATGCGCGATTACATCATCGCGGCTGGCTATCCGTCCTATCCACACCACTCCGGGCACGGCGTAGGTACAGCTTACCATGAGGAGCCTCGTATTGTCCCCGGCAATAGCACACAACTCGAAGCTGGGATGGTGATCGCGTTGGAGCCAGCCATTTATCTCGAGGAGATTGGTGGGGTACGCTTGGAGCATACGCTACTTGTGACTGTGGACGGCCACGATTTACTGACACAGCACTTTCATTTCAACTAGGAGACTCGACAGATATGTCCAAAAGATTGGAAGGGCAAGTTGCCATTGTCACAGGTGCCAGCCAGGGTATTGGCGAAGCCATCGCCCGGCGTTTCGTCCAGGAGGGCGCTCAGGTCGTGGGTATAGCACGTAAGTTGGCGTCTATGGACGCCATAGCGGAAGAGACGCCCGGGTTCGTGCCTTTCGCCGCTGATGTGACCGATCACGAAGTTTTAGAAGCTTGTGTCGCCCAAACTATGGAAGATCATGGAAGAATCGATATTTTGGTCAACAATGCGGGTTTTCAGTACAGCTCCAGCTTCTTGGACAGCACATTAGAGGAATGGCGACGTGTTCATGCGGTCAATCTTGAAGCACAGTACGTCTTATGTAAACTGGTTGCGCCCCATATGATCGACCGAAGCTATGGTCGGATTGTCAATGTGTCATCGACCCAAGCGATTGCAGTTGAACCTCTGGTGAATTCCTATGCGGCGACCAAAGGCGGGATCGATGCCTTCACGCGCAGCTTGGCAGTCGAATTAGCATCTTATGGCATCACAGCCAACGTTCTTTCGCCTGGCGCCACCCGCACCCCTATGGCCCTCATCGATGGGGTTGATTATTTCGCCGAGCCAGATTTTCAGGAGTGGTATGTCAAACGCCGCAAGATACCGTTGGGGCGTCCGGGTGAGGCATCCGAAATGGCGTCAGCCGCCCTATTCCTCGCTTCAGAAGAAGCTAGTTATGTCACCGGCCATACGCTTGTCGTTGATGGTGGAATGACTATTACATTCTAAATCAAAACACGTTTCAACTCAATTCAGGAGTAAAGACAAATGAAAGAACACTTTTTTGTAACAGGTGCGATGGGCTGTATTGGCGCCTGGGTCGTCCGTGATCTGGTGCAGGATGGCGCAGAAGTAACAGCCTTTGACCTTGCGACGGATACGCATCGTCTCAAGCTCATTATGAGTGAAGAAGAACTCGGCCGAGTCAATTTCATCAAGGGTGATATCACTGATACGGCGGCTGTTGAGGAAGCGGTCCAACCCGCAACCCACATCATCCATCTAGCTGCCTTGCAGGTGCCTTTCTGCAAAGCAAACCCTGTTTTGGGCGCGCGAGTTAATGTAGTCGGCACAGTGAATGTATTCGAGGCGGCAAAGAAGGCTGGGCTCAAGAATGTCGTTTACGCTAGCAGCATCGCGGTTTTCGGCGGGAGTGAAGAGTACGAGGATGGCCCCTTGCCCGATCATGCCGCCCTCAATCCGCGCACCCATTATGGTGTTTATAAGCAGGCCAATGAAGGAACCGCCCGCATCTACTGGCAAGATGACGAAATCGGCAGCATTGGTCTACGCCCCTACACCGTTTATGGCCCCGGACGTGACCAGGGCATGACCTCCGCGCCGACCAAAGCCATGCTCGCGGCAGCGGCTGGTCAAGGCTTCCATATTCCCTTCGGTGGGCGCTGTGCTTACCAATACACTGATGATACCGCACGCATTTTCATCGATGCCGCACGAGCCGATATCAAAGGCGCAGAAGTCGCTAATCTGCGTGGTGTGGCCGCCCATATGTCCGAGATTGTGGCTGCCATCGAAGCGGTAGAACCCAACATCGCTGGTAAGATCACCTTTTCGGATAATCCGCTGCCTTTCCCCGAAGAAGCGGATGACTCCAATCTGGTCGTGTTGATTGGTGAACCCCATTACACTGACCTGCAAAGAGGGGTCGACCAGACGGTTGAAATGTTCAAGGTTGCGCTGGCTGACGGTCGCGTCAATGTTGAAGTATTGCAGAGCTAAGCGTAATGGACCATCATGGGCGAACTACAGTGAACATTGAGCAGCGGTCGGTCGGTCAAACCGACCTGAAGATCCCATCAGTTGGGTTGGGGGCAGCTCCACTGGGCAACATGTTTACTGATGTTGAGATGCGGGATGCACGGGAAACCGTTCGCGCTGCCTACGATATGGGAGTCCGCTTTTTTGATACTGCACCGATCTACGGTCATGGCGAATCTGAACGCAAGCTAAGTCAAATCTTACCCGACTTTGATCGCAGTACCTACGTGATCTCCAGTAAGGTAGGGTATCTCATTGACGCCGACGGCAAAGAAGTGCGGGACTTTACGCGAGACGGTGTTCTGCGCAGCATCGAAGAGTCACTTGAACGGTTGCAGATTGATGCCCTCGACATCGTTCACATCCACGACCCAGACGATCATGAAGACGGGTTCCGTAAAGCGCGGGATATGGCTTTCCCGGCGCTCGCCGAACTACGCGAGCAAGGCGTCATCAAGGCGATTGGCGCTGGTATGAATCAATGGGAGATGTTGGTAGATTTCGCCAACGCAGCGGACTTCAATTGTTTCCTTCTGGCTGGTCGTTACTCGCTGTTGGAGCAGGGTGCCCTGGATGAGTTCTTTCCGCTGTGTCAAGAAAAAGGGATCAGCGTATTGTTGGGTGGTGTCTACAACAGCGGCATCCTAGCAACCGGTGCCGTGCCTGGTGCGAAGTACAATTACTTCGATGCCCCACCCGAAATCATGGACAAGGTGCATGCCATTGAGGCCGTATGTAGTACCTATACAGTTCCGCTCCGGGTGGCCGCTGTACGCTTCGCGATGGCAGCTCCGGCGGTAACCAGCCTGATTCTAGGTGCGCGCAACGCCTCTGAGGTCAAAAGCATTGAGGAAGCGCTCACTACTGACATCCCGGAGCAGCTTTGGGCAGATTTGAAGTCAAAAGGCCTGCTGCGCTCCGATGCACCAACGGGAGCATAACATGACCAATCTGTGGAATTCTGACGAAGAGCTGTTCAGCCTGATGAAGACGGAACTCTTCACGGCCGTAGTCGGAGACGTGTTGGACAAGATGGGCTTGCTGCATCAATTCTTGCCCCCGCGCATTCAGGCACTCCATCCCGATATGCTGGTTGCAGGGCGCGCCATGCCTGTACTTGAAGCAGACTACTATGTCGAGAAGATTGAAGGACAGACCGAACTCAGCAGCAAACCTTTCGGCTTGATGTTTCATGCACTAGACGACCTTAAGCCCAACGAAGTATACATCGCGGCGGGAACCTCTCAGCCGTATGCGATGTGGGGCGAATTGATGTCGACGCGTGCAATCCACTTGAAGGCGGCTGGTGCGGTCGTCGATGGCTACTCTCGCGATACCAAGGGTATTCTGAGGCTAAACTTCCCGACGTTCTCACATGGGCGCTATGCACAGGATCAGGGCGCAAGGGGTAAAGTGATCGACTGGCGCGTCCCGATCGAGATTGGGAAGATTCGGATCCAGCCGGGTGATATTGTCTTCGGCGACATCGACGGTGTGTTGATTGTGCCAAAGGCAGCTGAAGAAGAGGCGATCAACCGAGCGCTTGAAAAGGTTCGTGCTGAGAATATGGTGCGCAAAGCAATTGAAGACGGCATGAGCACCGTTGAAGCCTTCGAGACCTATGGGGTGATGTAAGCCTATGGCGTTGGTCGACACCCACGTCCACTTTTGGGACCCCAGCGAACTGACGTATCAGTGGCTGTTTGATGACTTCGAACGTGCCTATCTGCCGTCAGACTATCTCTTGGAAGCGGGTGATGCCGCACCAGATGGGATCGTCTTTGTCGAGGCAGGCTGCCAGTCCGGCACCCTGGCTGAGGTGGAGTGGGTTAGACACTTGGCCGATACCGAGCCCCGCATCGTTGGGATTATTGCCCACGCCACCTTGGAAGATGCGACGCTAGCTGCTGGGCAGCTAGAAGGTCTGACGGCGACACACCTGGTCAAGGGCATTCGTCGGATGCTACAAGATCAACCAATGAGCTTTATCACGGATGCTAACCTTGTGACAGGTGTTCAAGCATTGAGCAAACGTGATTTGACCTTCGATATTTGCATCGTGGCCGAACAGCTTCCCGCTGCAATTTCGTTGGTCAAGCAGTGCCCTGATGTTCAGTTCGTGCTCAATCACGTTGCTAACCCGAATATTGCCACTGGTCAGTGGCAGCCATGGGCTGAGCAGCTAGCTGAACTCGCTCAATCCGAGAATGTTGCCTGCAAACTCTCTGGGATGATCACACAGACAGGGACGAGATCGTGGCAGCCCGACGATTTGCGCCGCTACTTTGATCATGCCTTGTCGAGTTTCGGACCGCAGCGCCTGATGTTTGGCAGCGATTTTCCGATCTTACATCTGGCAGGATCGTATAGCGATTGGATCAGTGCATTGACAGCAGCGATCCAATCGCTGTCTGCTCAAGAGCAGAACTACATTTTCTTTGAAACTGCCCGGTCCATTTATCGTTTAGATGTGACCGCCCTCCTCAACAAGAAGGAATAGTTTGATGATCTTACTCACGTTTGAACAAGACGGAACTTATCAGCTTGGTGTCAAGACGGACAAGGGCGTTATCGACGTCACAGGGATCGAGCCGACCCTGACACCAGATGCCTTCTTCTCTCAAGGCAGCACAATGTTGTCGCGCCTGCATGAGATCTTAGCTGAAGCCGATGAGTCGATGACTCATGCCGAGGACAGCTTGAAGATCGGCCCACCTGTGCCAAACCCTGGCAAGATCCTATGCGTGGGTTTGAATTACCAGCCGCATGCCGCCGAGTCCAACATGGAAGCTCCAGAGTATCCGGTGCTGTTCAGCAAGTTCAACAACGCGATTGCCGCAACTGGTGAAGATGTACCCATCGCAAGCGACTGGAAGGCAGTGGACTACGAAGCGGAGATGGTCGTGGTAATAGGCAAGACCGCGCATCGAGTCAGTGAAGCGGACGCGCTGGGCTGCGTGCTGGGCTACTGTAACGGCAGCGACTTTAGCGAACGTGACCTCCAATTCCGGAGCGGGCAATGGCTGCTAGGCAAAACGGCAGACAATTTCTTGCCGATCGGACCTTATCTGGTCACCACAGATGAGATCCCCGATCCGCAAAACCTGCCAATTCGGGGTTGGTACAATGGCGAACTTCGGCAGGAGAGCAATACGGCGAATATGATCTTTGCGGTGGCGACCATCATTGCCTATGCGAGTCAATATATGACACTCAACCCTGGTGACATCATCTCGACTGGGACGCCGGAAGGTGTCATCATCGGGCGTCCGGAGAAAGACTACATGCGCCCCGGCGACGAGTACATCGTAGAGGTTGGGCCCCTTGGGCGCCTAACCAATAAGCTTGTCGAAATGTAGTGGACTGGTGGTTGGGCGATGCTGTTTGGTGAGGCCCTGCATGGGACATCAGTGTCGCCCACCACTTTTAATCAAAGATGCTGATTATCGCGCAGGGTGATTGACAAGCATGCTTTTTCGAATACACTCTGATGTGGTAGGACCATACCCGACCCCGTATCCAACCACCCTGCGAAGATAGGCTACACTATGTTAGATAAACTTCCTCCCCATGCCAGTGTCAAAGAGTTGGCCCTTTATCAGATCAAGCAGTTTATTCTGCACGGCGATCTGGGTGAAGACAATCGATTGCCACCGGAGAGAGAACTTGCCGAGCGATTGGGGGTGGGCCGCAATAGTTTGCGGGAAGCATTGAAAGTACTCGAAGCACTCGGTTTGATTGAGTCTCGCGTTGGTGAAGGGACCTTTGTGATCAACGAGACAGGTGCTACCATTGGCCAGACAATTGGATTTAAGCTAGCTGTACGCGGGGGCACTCTCGTAGAGATCAACGATGCACGCTTAATGATTGAGCCAAGTGCAGCCCGTGCAGCAGCCCAGCGCGCCAGCCGTGAAGAGCTGCGTGAGATTGCACATGAACTTCACAAGATGGACATTGCGATTGAATTCAATGACTTCTTAGTAGCTGATATGAATTTTCACCGCTTGATCGCCAAGGCCAGCCAGAATGCAATGGTCTATCAAGTGGTTAAGAACCTTGTTGATATGCTTGAGGCCACCCTTGCAGAAGTCCACCTCGACACAATCGGCTCGATCTCCGAGGGCGAAGGCACACACCATTTGGTTTATGCTTCAATTGTTGCTCGTGATCCCGATGCTGCGTTTGCAGCGATGGCTCAACATATGGAATACACCACCGAGTTCTGGACTGCCATTGCTCGACTTGTCGCGAGCCAGGAGATCGGGGACGCGAAATAGACTTTTCTCTGACCTCAAAACGCAGGAGATCACACGATGATTATGCTACGTGGTATGACTTGGGATCATCCTCGGGGCTTTCAGCCGTTACAGGTAAGTACGCCTGTTTATGCGAAAGAAACTGGTGTTCAAATCGAGTGGGGCAAGCGCTCTCTGAAGGAGTTCGCTGATACACCGATCGATATTCTGGCCGCCGAGTACGATCTGATGGTCATCGACCATCCGCATATGGGGTCATCAGTGGCTACAGGTAGCTTACTCGCGCTAGACGGATACCTTCCGACAGCCACACTAAAGACCTTGAATGCACAAAGCGCTGGCCCAAGCCATCAAAGCTATTTCTACCAAGATCATCAGTGGGCCTTAGCCAATGATGCCGCCATGCAAGTGGCCTGCTATCGTCCAGATTTGGTCGAGGTAGCTTTGCCCACCTCCTGGGATGAGGCGCTAACTTATGGCGAACAGGTCAAAGACTCCAGTCATATGATGGCAGTGCCACTGTGCCCTACCGATTCGATTTGCACCTTTCTAACACTAAGCGCGAGTGTGGGGTACCCTATCGGGGGAAGTGACCACCTCATCGAAGATGATGCCGGTCAAGCCGTGTTGGCTCTCATGCTGAAGCTAGCAGAGATCAGCCATCCGGAGAGCCGTAATTGGAACCCCATTCAAATGCTCAATCATATGAGCAGCACAGATGAGATTGCTTACTGTCCGGTGACTTTCTCATATACGAACTATTCGCGTGATGGATATGCAGAGCATCTAATCCACTTTACAGATTTGCCAGGAAAAAAAGGGGCACTACTCGGTGGGGCTGGTATTGCCGTCTCTTCAAACACAAAACATCCTGAAGAAGCCGCAGCCTATGCAGCATGGATCAGCAGTGCCGAAGTTCAGAAAGGGTTGTATGTAGAAAACGGTGGCCAGCCCGGCAATCGTGAAGCTTGGTTGGATGATCATAGTAACACACTGACCCATAACTTTTTCCGCAACACCCTAGCGACGCTCGACGCCAGCTATTTACGACCCCGCTACAATGGTTGGATGCACTTTCAAGAAGAAGGTGGGAATATCATCCACGCCATGTTGATGGGCTGGTCCGATGCACCCACCTGTTTGCAGCAGCTACGAACGTTGTATCAATCTACACTTTGACCCTCTCGGCTACAGTGGCAAGCCAGAGCAAACAGCTTGCTCCGGCTTGCCTTAACCACACTCACTGTCCATAGAGAGTTTGATAACGATCATGGAGATGATCGATATCCGCTTGGGGAATGGCGATCAGATCGCCTATTTGTAGGGCCGTCCAGACGATGGCAGCATTGTCTTCTGTCATAACGGCAGCTTTAACGGCCTTCTCGGCGCTTGGCCCGATGGCAAACACGCCATGATTTTGTAAGAGGCAGGCCGGGCTCGGGCTCTCGCGCAGCGTCTGCACGACAACCTCACCGATCTGCTCGCCGCCAATAAGACAAAATCCGCCACAGGGAATTGCGCCGCCGAACTCGTCGCCCATCGCGGTCGTTACGCAAGGGATCGGCTTACCAACAACTGCAAACGCCGTCGCATAGCGGGAGTGAGTATGTACAATCCCCTGAGTTTGAGGCATGTGTCGGTAGATATAACAGTGAGTTAAGGTGTCTGACGAGGGCTTCAACTGTCCATCCCGCACCTTGCCGTGTTCATCAACGACGACCATGCTTTCCGGGGTCAAGTCGATAAACTTGACCCCACTCGGCTTGATCACGATCAGACCGCTATCAGGGTCGCGCGCGCTGATGTTGCCGCTCGTCCAGGCGACCAGATTGTTGCGCGGTAGTTCGGCGTGCAGTGCACAAACCTCAGCACGTAGATCGGATAGCATCATACGGGTTGTAGCCTCACCTGGTTACGGATGGTTTTGAGGCGCTTCATAACATCATTGACGCCGCGACCGAAGGTGTCGTAGAGTACCTTGTACTCAGCATAAAGCTGATTATAGACCGCTCGGTTCTCTGGAATAGGGTGGATCACCTCATCTTTAAGAGTGCCCATCTTCTCTGCTGCTGATTGAATATCCGAGAAGACACCGGCCGCAACAGCGGCATGCATCGCAGAACCTAGGGCGGGCGCCTGCGGGCTGCCGGACAACTTAATTGGACGACCGGTCACATCCGCGTAAATCTGGCGCAGCAGCGCATTCTTCTCTGGAAGGCCCCCGGCAGCAACCAACTCGCGGACAGCGATTCCCTGTCCTTCAAAAGCGTCAATAATCTCCCGAGTGCCGAAAGCGGTGGCCTCAATGAGGGCACGATAAATGTCCGGCGCGGTGGTCGCCAGCGTCATGCCGATCAATAAGCCAGTCAGGCCAGTGTCGACCAGCGTAGAGCGGTTGCCGTTCCACCAATCGAGGGCAATCAAGCCGTGCTCTCCCGGTTGCTGTTGGGCGGCCTCCTGCTCCAAATAGCGATGTAGGTCCATCCCAGCGGCTTGAGCAGCTTCGTGGTACTCGGGTGGGACAGCCTGATCGACAAACCAGGCGAAGATATCACCAACGCCGCTCTGGCCTGCTTCATAGCCATAATACCCTGGGATGATCCCACCGGGGACCACACCACACATGCCTGGCACCTCTTGCAGCTCTTGCGCGTTCATGATGTGGCAGGTTGAGGTGCCCATGATCATCACCATGATGCCCGGCTCGACGGCCTTGACGGCTGGAGCAGTCACATGTGCATCAACATTGGCCACTGCTACCGCGATGCCCGGCCTGAGGCCAACCGCTTCTGCCATCTCTGGCGTCAAGTCGCCGGCACGCTCGCCCAGTTCAGCGAATTCCCGGCCCACTTTTTCATCAATCACATGTTCAAAATCAGGATGGAGCGCAGCAAAAAACTCAGGTGATGGATAGTTGCCGTCTTGCACGAGCATTTTGTAGCCTGCCGTGCAGGTATTGTGGGTTTTGTTGCCCGTCATCTGCCAGATCACCCAGTCAGCCGACTCAATGAAGGTATCGATCGCCTGGTAAACTTCTGGTGCTTCATCCAGAATTTGTAGTAGTTTGCTGAAAAACCATTCAGATGAGTACTTACCGCCGTAGCGCTGTAGCCAGGCTTCCCCACGTTCCGCCGCGACTTGATTGATCCGATCAGCTTGGGGCTGGCTGGCATGATGTTTCCACAATTTGACGTAGGCATGCGGTTCTTCGCGATAGTCATCGAGAAAGCACAGCGGCGTACCATCTGCAGTTGTGGGCAGTGGCGAGCTGGCGGTGAAGTCGATGGCGATACCGACTACATCTTCAGCCGAGATTTTCGCCTCAGCTAAGGCCGCCTTGACGGAGGCAGCAAGTGTATCGAGATAATCTTGTGGATGTTGGAGCGCCCATTCTGGCGGAAGTTTCTGCCCTGAAGTGGGGAGCGTATCATCAATCACACCATGCGGATAGGGTGCAACCGCCGTCGCGATCTCACGACCATCTTCACTAGAAACAACCAAGGCCCGTGCAGAGAGCGTTCCGAAATCAACACCGATAACATACATACGAATTATCCTTTCTCTCAACCTTCGATCAATGCCGCTTCACGCTCACGCAAGGTTCTGACGCTCATCTGGACCATGTGATCCAACTCAGCCGGGACAGGCCGACCATGCATCGCCGGGTAGGGATCGCCGCCTGGCCCCAGAGGTTCGGGCGTCACAAAACACCCTGGCGCATTGAAGCCAATGATATATAAGGCCATGATAATCGTGTCGAGGTCCATTGCCCCCTCTCCAAGAGCGCGCCGGTTGCTGTCTGCCATATGTAGATTGATCAACTGCTGCCCGGCTTGCATGAGCGCCTCGCCGATATGCGCTTCTTCGCTCTGCATATGGTAGACATCTCCGTTGATGTGCTGGACGCCAGGATGGTTGAGAGCCTCAATATAGCGCTGAGCATCGCTGACGGTGTGCACCAGACTGACCTCCGCAGATCGAATCGGCTCGACTGCGCCCTTCACGCCAGCTTCAACGAACCAGTCGCCAGCTCGCCGCAAGGTATCAACGCTGCGCGCAAACTCGGTGTCATCATAGGCGTTGGGACGTCCGACAGCAGCAGGCACCACGAGCAGATAGCCACCACCCATCTCCTGTGTGAAGTCGAGTTCACGTTTGATGTAGTCCAAAGCAGCCTGGCGCTGAATGCCACGATTGCTGCTCAGATCGTTGTCTGGTGAGTACATTCCACAAACTCCAGAGACTTGCATGCCGTGATCTTCCAGGATGCTTCGGGTTTCGCTCACGTCGTAGCCGAGACCGGGGCCATAGTGATTGCCATGCAATTCAATATAAGTGACACCTGCGTCAGCCAGGCGCTTGACCGAAGTCGCCAGCGGTTCGATGCCAAAGCCCCAATTGCTCCAGGAGAGCGTTAGGCGCCGTTCGAGCCGGCCGGGCTGCTCTTGCTTCAATGTCTCGAAAGTATTTCGGATCTGATCATTCTTGACTTCGTAGGTTTGTTTGCTCATATCCTTCTCGTTCTGGTACGAATGAAACACAATCGGTTAGCTTGCCGTGTTGGCGCGTCGGCGCATAAATACCTCAACACCATAGGGCAGTAGGCTCAGAGTCAGGTGGTCTTCTTGAGTCTTTAGGTCAGTGGCTTGGTTCATTAATGGAGTCCAAGGTGACCATGCCCCACTCATACGATCAGCGCGCACATCAAGAGTGAAGGTGATTGGGGCGTCTGCGAAGCTGATGACTATGAATGCTTCTGCGTGGTCTGAGACACGTCGTATCGCGAAAACTTGCTCATGGTCAACGGCCTGCGGGATGAACGCCCCAGAGCCTGACCGCAGAACGCGATGCTCGCGCCGCAAGTTGAGCAGAGTTTTCATCCAGGCTTGCACCTCGGGGTTGCGCCCGTCGAAGTGCATCACCGCCCCTTCACTCAGACAGACAATGGCCATCGCTGCCTTAACTAAAGGGAGAGGGTGACGCTCATGCCACCAATGTCTACCCGCAAAATCCTGCCAATACGTGTCGTGCCCGTCGGTGAAATAGGTTGTTTTGACACCTGGCAGACGCAGGAGAGCCAACTCTTGGAAAATGTTTGCAGCCTCACGACCGCTTAGCTTGCCGTGCGCAAGGTCCTTGAGTGCAAAGTGGTGGTCATACGCGTAAACGATATGCCCTGAACCTTGGTATTCCGGTAGGATGGTTTCTACAAAAAAGCCCACGTCTGGCTTGATGATGCTGGCTTCCCTGTACAGCCGCCTCAATATCGTGTCTGCTGCCAAGGATGAATAACTGGGGCGTGCTATACCGTCCCGCGTCCAACCGTGCAGGAACAGATTCCAGTTGGGTGCATCGATGCGAAAGCCATCAATATCGTAATCGCGGATCATCGCAAGGTGAGCATCAATGAAGAAGCGTTGGAAACCTGGATGCCCCAGGTCGAAGGCCCGTGTGTAGCTAAAAAGCGGGTTACCCTCATGATCGTGGGAAAACCACTCTGGATGTTCAAGGTAAAACGGGTGAACCTCAGGCACCTGCGTATCCCAATAGGGCATATGCAGGGCAAAATAAATGTAGAGGTCGGGTTCGCCCGTTGGATAAACGGCATCCAGGATGACTTTGAAACGATCCAGCGCCTCGCGATCCAGCACGCCGTGCATGATCATGTCCACAATGACTCGCATACCCAGCGCATGAGCAGCCTGGCAGAGCGCCTTCATGCTACCTGGTTCACTGTCTCCATACTCGTCATCAAGATTTTGGTAGTCCAGCACGGAATAGCCAGGAAATGGGTGTGTGGGCATCAGGTAGACGGTGTCGTAGCCCCCATCACGTAGACGCGGCAAGTCGCCGATCAGTTCGGCCATCGTGGAATAGGGCGAGTAGGTATGGCCATCTTCACTGGCTGGCCATAAGCCGATAAAGGTTTCGTAAATTGTGCCATAACTGAGCCAAGAATCATTTCCAGCGGCGGAAGCCATACCTCGATCAAGAAAGATGTCTTGAATGTGCTGATGTGCCGGGCCTTCCTCGGTTGGGGCAAGGATCAAAGTGAGTTCGCAACCGATTTCCCAACGACCACCAGGGGCAAGAAATCCACCGGGCAAGAAATCCACCACAATCGACTGCTTCGTTTCGGGTACAATCGGCTGCAATAAAGCGTACTCCTCCGTACCCAGGGCAAAGCCGAGTAGATGCAAACCCTCACCTTTGAACACGTCGACAGACTCGTGATAGCGTGACTCGTGAACGACAGTGACGTTTTGCCCCTGCTCATCCTCCACCCTAGCAACTGGTAAGATCAGTGAGATGCCCAGAATGTGGGCGGGTTGCTCGCCTTTGTTTATCAATATCGGGTGTGTGTAGCTAACCAGATCATTGTCGAACGTGACCTGATAACGATGGATCAGGATGAAATCTTTAAACTCAACCGTGATCTCAATTTGCTCACCGCCTACCAATTGTGTGCGTACACTCTCTCGTATGGTGCCACCTTGGAGCGGGCTGCGAATGGTTTTGTACGCATTGTAGTAGCTGTTTTCAGCAATCGTAGCGGGGGCTGCCAATAAGAGGGATAGTGAGGGCATCTGCACCTTAGCTCGAAAATGGACACTGCCCTTGCCAAATCGGATCAAGGTCGGCAAGCCAATCGTTTCATCGAGTTCGATAGTTATGCCATTGTTCATCGAGAGTTGCATGAGCACCCATCTTTCATACTGGCAATGAAGCTGCCAGGCCAAGTTAGCAACGATGCTAGAGCAAAACGAAAAGGACTACGGCTAAGGGGCATAGTGAACTCCACCATGCCCCTTTTAGAACTCAAGTCTTAGCGGCTGGCCGCCCATTCATCAATCTGGCGCTGAACTTCTTCCAGGATAGTTTGCATCCCAGCTTCGTTCATCCGCTCGACCAATTCGGGGATGCCTTCAGTCGGCTCCACTAGACCGTAGGTCAATGGACCGCCGAACTCATCAATGACGGCCTGGACCTGTGCGATTTCAGTGTTGATCGGTTCAGTGTCGACGGCAAAACCAAGTACCGAAGAGGCAAATGCCGCGTCGTTTTGTGCTTGGGCGTCTTCATTTGACCCAGCCAATGCTGGATTAGGCATGTACCCCAGGAAGGAGTTGCCGAAGACCCAGTTTGCCGAAGGGTTGTAGCCGTTCAAACCTTGTTCGGTCTGCTCGATAACCAGGTTCTCTTCATCTATCCAGTTCCAGTGAACACCTTCAACGCCATAGGCGACGATGTTGAAAACTTCTGGGTCGGTATTCATCAGGTTGATGAATTGCATCGCTTGTTCCGGGTGCTCAGACGTTGAGCAGATTGAACTGATCGTGCCAGTTGCTGCGTTGGTTGAAACAAACGGATCAACCAGTTGAATTGCCGTTGCCTCCTCCATGCTGTAGAGGCTTTCATAGCTTTCATCAGTGAAGCTCGTGACAACATCCACGACGAATGGGTAGTTGCCCATCAGGAAGTCATTGAAGACCACATCTGCTGGCGGCGGCTCTGGCGCCATATAACCAGCCTGGTTCCAGTTGTAAGCCAAGGTGACCAACTCTTCGAACTCAGGTGTTTCGGCAAAGTTGACCGCCTGACGATTGGGGTCATCAGCTTTCACCACCACATAGGGGGTAAGCAACTGTGGATCATAGCCACCAAACTCGGCGTAAGCGAGATAGTAGAGCGTGAGGTCATCAGTGTAAATCGGGGGGATGTCGACCTCATCGACGACCGCTTCTAAGTAAGGCTCTAGATCGCCCAGCTCATCGACTGCGCCGGTATCAAAGCCAACTTGATCGGCCAGAGTCTGATCGACCACCACACCATAGGAACGCGTCCAGATTTGCCGATTGGGCACACCATAAATCTCACCATTAACGCGCACCGCATCCCAGAACTGCTCAGCCATGGCCGAGCGAGTCTCAGGGGCATGTTCATCCAGCAAGTCATCCAGCGGGATGAAGGACCCCTGGTTGACGCGCTGCCAGTAGTTGTTCAGCCAGTTGGCGGTGAACACGATGTCACACTGTTCACCAGTAGTGAGCATCAGAGTGGCACGTTCATCAAACTGACCCCAATCCAACGGTTGCAGATCAACACGGGTGTTGATGCGCTCGACCAGGATTTCGTTCAGGTTCTCCTCGACGAGGTCGACTTCGTCCGGCACAGTGCCGGGATACATATAGCTGATCTCGACAACTTCGGTGTCCTCACCAGCATCGCTTTCGCCAGCGTCAGAGGTATTAGCGTCACCATCTGAGCCGCCGTCATCTGCTGGGGCACAGGCCACCATCAGGGCTGCAAGTAGCAGCATGAGAAGCGTTAAACGCACTTTCATTCGTTCTTTCCTCCTGCATGTCTCAATTAGGCATAGGTCGTTCGGACAGAATATGCCGTTGGAGCCAAGACAGCCCCAACAGTGTGCTGAATACCGCTCATGGAACGGTCCAGTACCTAGTCTTTAAGTGCCCCCAGCGTGATACCACTTACGAAGTATTTCTGGAAGAACAATGCCAGGAACACGGCAGGCCCCATTGCCACGATGGCAAGTGCCATGCGCACGGACTGCGCCGGGATAACGATATTGCGCGTCATGGTGTTGGAGCGGAGATAGCTAATGTTGTTCTGGATGTTGTACAACAAGAGTTGCAACGGCATCAGATCAGGGTCATCTATGAAAAGAAGCCCCAACCACCAGTCGTTCCAGTACATCAACATCAGGAACAGGCCAATCGTCGCCAGGGCGGGGGTGGACATCGGCATAACAATCCGGAAGAAGACCTGCCACTCGTTCGCCCCATCAACGCGCGCGGCGTCCAGGATTTCCTCCGGCAGGCGGGCGAAGTAGGTACGGAGCAGCAAGACAAACCAGGGAATGACCGCATAAGGCAAGATCAGGACCCAGATTGTGTTGCGGAGGTCCAGGTAACGGGTAATCATGATATACCAAGGTACCAAGCCACCGTTGAAAAGCATCGTAAAGAACACGACAAAGGCCACAACATTCCGGAAGCGAAATGTCTTGCGCGCGATAGCGTATGCTACCAAGGACGTGATGAATAGGCTAAACGCGCTTCCGAACACGGTCACGAAGATCGTCACACCGTAGGCGCGGATGATGCGCTCTGGCGCGCGCAAAATAAACTGGTATGCTTCCAGGCTCCATTCAACAGGAATAAGCCGGTAGCCATATTCCGATAGGGCGGCTTCAGAAGAAAATGACGCCGACAAAATCAAAAGCATCGGAATGAGCATCCCCAGGCTGATCAATAACATGATCAGATGAACGATGGAGTTATCGACAAAGCGGCGAATAGGTCTAGAGAGTTGCATGGTGGGTCCTTAGAACAACGCCTGTTCAGGATCAACCTGACGAACGATCCAGTTACTGATTAAAACAAGGACGAAGCCGACAATCGCCTGATAGAAGCCAGCGGCAGCGGCCATGCCGATGTCGCCAGTTTGGCGCAACGCACGATAGACGAAAGTATCAATCACATCGGTGGTCGGATACAACAGCCCACTGTCACGTGGAACATGGAAGAACAACCCGAAATCCGCGTAGAAAATGCGCCCTACGGAGAGCAGCACGTTGATAATGATGAGCGAGGATAGCATCGGGATTGTGATACGGAATACTTGCTGGAGCTTGTTTGCCCCGTCAATCTGAGACACCTCGTACAGCTCCGGGTTGATGCCCAGGATGCCAGCCAGATAGACAATGCTCCAGAATCCGATCTGCTTCCACAAGTTCGTTAGCGTTAAGATGGCTGGCCAATACTCCGGCGAGCTATACCATCGTATGGGTTCATATCCGAGTGAGACCAACATCTGGTTGACAAGACCATCGTTGGTGTTGAGCAGGGCAAAGACGAAATAGCCCGCTATGATCCATGATATGAAGTAAGGGAAGAACAAGCTGAGTTGGTAAAAGCGCTGCACAAGACTTTCGCGCACTTCATTCAACATAATGGCCACAAATAGAGATGCAACCAACGTGGTGAAAATGAAGAGGGCGTTCAATCCCAATGTATTCACGGTGATGCGAACACCGCTGGTCGGAGAGAACAAGAACTCGAAGTTCTGAAAACCAACCCACTCACTCCCGAAAATTCCCTCTTGAAATCGGAAACGCTGGAACGCAATGACCAATCCCACCATCGGCAGATAGTTGAAGATCAATAGGAAAAACAACGCCGGGAAGGCCATAAGGAAGAAGGTCAATGTATCGCCAACTTTTTCGCGCCTATTTTTGCGCGTCTCGTTGGCAACTAGAGGTGGACTAATTGCGGCTTGGCTGGTAGCTGAAATTGATTGAGATTCATCCATTGATTTATCCGGCTATGTTTATCGAGTGGATCGATGATGTAGACTTGTGAAGAGATTTAGTGAGGAAATCGTCAGGCTGATTCCCTGGCAGTGCCGGATTGGTCCCGTTCCGCTCAGATACTTGACCATATTGGTACTACCAATCTATAATCATTTTAGGCGTTTGTGCCTTTTTGTCAAGTGGGGAAAACCCCTTTTTCCGAAAGTGGCCTCCATGCTTCAGTCAATTCCATCGCCTGATATCTCTCTTCCAATCCATGGTAAGGACATCCAAAGGCCCTCCCCGGACTTAACTCGCCAACTTTATGGTGTGAGTTCCGCTACCGCAAGTGCCATCTTGCACAAAATGGGCGTTCAGCGAACGTTCATTCAGGGGCCGATTTCGCGCAAGCCAGGTGCTAAAGTGGTAGGACCAGCGGTGACATTACAGTTCATGCCGCAGCGCGAAGATGTTGCTTCAGGCATGAATCAAGAATATATTGAGCGGACTAGTGCCCTCTGGCATGTCTTGGATCACATCGAAGCAGGTGACATCCTGGCTGTCCAAGCCTATGGCGATCCGAATACGGGGTGCCTGGGCGAGATGCTGATTACCTACCTCAAGGGACGAGGCGGTATCGGATTGGTCGTTGATGGCGCTGTTCGGGACTGGCCAAAGGTCAAAGAGATCGACATACCGCTTTGGGTCCGTGGCGTCACCCCGAACTATTCCTCGCAAGCACGTTTATATCCCTGGGCCTATAATGTGCCGATTGCCTGTTCGCAATCGTTGGTGCTGCCTGGAGACATCATCATCGCTGACGATGATGGAGCGGTGGTTGTGCCAGTCCAATTAGCGGAACTCGTACTTGAAGAGACCCGTGAGCATGAGGATTGGGAAGCCTTCAGCCGCATGAAATTGGCCGAGGGTGGGCCAATCTGGACGTATTATCCTCTGAGCGAAGAGGGCCAACAGGAATATGAGGCCTGGCGCGCTGAACAAGACAATTCCTAGAAAGAAGCCGTGATGGAGCGGATCGAAGCGAGTGTCCCCATCGTACTGCCCCCCACATGGGCAATTCTCGAACGTGAGTTAATTGAACTTCTTAATGAAGCTGTTGATGTATTTCTCGCTAAGTACACACGTGATGATGGCAGTCTAGACTGGGACTTGCCGATTCCCTCTCGTGATGGCTCCGATGATTTTTATGAAAGCATTTACCACCTACCTCTTCTCTATCTGCTGGGTGGTCGGGATGACCTACTTGAGCGCGCCCATGATCACTGGGATGCCATCACACAACAGCTCACTGAATTGGGCATGCTCGACCGTGAATACGAAATCGGTTACGATCAATTCCATCAGGCTGAAAGTAATCTAGCTTTCTACTATCTGTGCCTAGCAGACCCGAACAACCCTGGCTTGATTGATCGGGCTAAGCGGTTTGCGGGTTTTTTCATCGGTGACGACCCTGACGCTTCCAACTACGATCCAGATTTAAATATCATTCGAGCCCCGCACAATGGCAGTCGGGGACCGCGCTGGGGCTTCGTTGATGGAGACCCTTATTACGCCGTCGCTCATTGGCCGGCCGAGATGGCCGTTTATGGCTTGCCGTATCATGATGTGCCTGGCATCGAGCGCTTCGAAGATTTGCTCGGCAATGAAGAGCTCGGGCGCCGAATGGGTGAGGCCATGAACGAACGCATGGGGCGTGGCGATGCCATCTGCAATCTGTTGGCCACCAGCCTTGTCACCAATGCTTACCTGATCACTGGTGCGGATCAATACAAGGATTGGGTGCTCCAGTATGTCGATGGGTGGATCGAACGGGCCAATCAGAATGGTGGGCTGCTGCCCGACAATGTCGGGCTGTCTGGGCAGGTTGGTGAGGACCTGGCCGGACGCTGGTACGGCGGTTCGTACGGGTGGGTATGGCCACATGGCCTCTATAATATTGCTCAGTCGGCGATTGTGAGTGCCGCCAATGCTTACCTTATCTCCCAAGATGACGCCTATCTTGACCTGCCACGTCAACAACTCGACCCGATCATATCCAAGGGTGAGCGACGAGTGCCGGAGCCGACTCAGATGTCTTTAGCAGCCCATTTACTGCCACAGGTCCCTGCTTCACAGAATGAAGATGGGAGCCTATTTCTTGTCCCTTATCGTTTCAATGGGGAGAGTTGGTTCGATTATCAGCCCTTGCTGGCTACCTATCCGACGGCAATCTGGAACGTCACCCTCAATGAGGGCGATTGGCAGCGTATTGAACATCTACGTGAGCAAGACACCTTCGATTGGCGTGAGGTACTTCCCTTTTACGCAAAGGAAGACGCCGGTCATGAAGCGCCTTGGCTGCGGTTTATCGTTGGGGAGAACCCCACATATCCAGAAGCTATCTTGCAGCAAAGTATCGGAGTGATCTACCAGCGGCTAGAACAAATCCTCCAAGATGAAGCCGATTTGTCTCTGACCCCACCTAATGAGATTCCCGTGGCCATCCATCATTGGCAGGAAATCTCGCCATTGACGGCGGAAGCTTTGGTCCAATTGACGCTTGGTGCGCCAGCCCCACTTTATAATGGCGGATTACTACATTGCCAGGTGCGCTATTTTGATGAGAATGCACAGCGACCTGGACTGCCCTCTGACGTGGCTGCTCTCGTTCACCAAGTTGATGTCGATGGCATCAGTCTGAGCTTGCTCAATTTGCATCATGTGGAGTCGCGCTCGCTGATTCTCCAGGCAGGAGCGTTTGGCGAGCATCGCTTCATGTCGGTTGCGTATTCCTTCAGCAGCGATGATAGATATCCCGGACCACGGGGCATTGTAAGAGTACATCAAGCCTCCGTTGAAATGAAGACCATTCAGGTGAATGACATCCATTTCCAGGTTGATCTCCCCGCTGGTCATCAAATCGATCTGCGCATCGACATGAAACGTTTCATAAATACGCCTAGCTATCGTTTGCCTTGGAAGGATACATAAGATGCCAACTCAGCGTTTTGGTCAAGTAGTGCGTCTTAAGCCCGACGCCTTTGATGAATACAAGCGCCTTCACGACAGTATCTGGCCTGAATTGGTCGATGCGATGCGGGCTGCCAACCTGCACAATTCGACTATCTTTCATCATGCGAATATGTTGTTCATGTACTATGAGTATTGGGGCGAGGATTTAGAGGCAGACCTGGCACGCGTCAGCGAAAGCCCTCAATCTCGTGAGTGGGCCCAATTGACCAATGCGCTACAAATGTCTCTAGATGGTCGCACTACTGACGACCCAGACGATGACTTGTGGACCCCTCTTGCAGAGATTTTCCATATCGACTAGTTGACCTCGATACCTTTTCATCACCAAGGAGCGCGCACCGCATGAGTGCCTCACAAATTCAAGCCACCTTTGATAGGGGTAAAGGCATCTTCCGGATGGTGCCTAACTTCGTCCCACGCCGCTTCAGCGAAGCAGGACGCCGCCTGCGGCTGCACCCACATGACTATTATGCCTTGGGCACTCAGCGAGGGTCCATCAAAGAGCGTTGGTTCTCATCGATTATCCCTGCGATGAACGGTCCCCTGGCTCCGCCCGATGAAGGCTTGAGCTACGTTTCGGCGTCAACCGATACAGAAGATCGGTTCTTGTTGCGAGATGCCATTGAGGAGCTAGGCGCTGCCGTGATTGGCGATGAATTGCATCAAGATTATGGCACCTGGCCCATGTACTCGAAGTTTTTTGACTATGAGCCGCCACTCTTTTTCCACCTTCACTTGGATGACGCAGCAGCTTCACTGGTGGGCCGGCTGGGCAAGCCAGAAGCTTACTACTTTCCACCGCAGCTCAACAACACACTGGGGAAATTCCCGCATACTTTCTTTGGAATCGATCCGTCTGTGACGAAGGAAGAAGTCCGCGAGCGTCTACTTCAATTTGAAGCAGAAGACAATCGCATCACAGAGTTGTCGCGTGCTTTTCGTATTCAATTAGGTACAGGCTGGTACACGCCGCCAGGTGTGCTGCACGCCCCAGGTTCGGTGCTGACCTATGAACCACAATTGAACAGCGATGTCAACTCTGTCTACGAGAACGTCACCGATGGGGAGGTCTATCCCTATGAGTTCTTGGTTGAGAACCTGCCCGACGATAAGAAGCGTGATGTTGATGCGATTATGGCGCTCATGGATTGGGAGAAGAACGTCGATCCGCACTATCGGCAGCACTACTTCCGCCCACCGATTACTGCCGATCATTCGGATGAACAGCACACGACCAAATGGATCGTATATGGCAACGACTATTTTGGTGCAACCGAATTGACGGTTCAGCCTGGTCAGACAGTCACAGTCAAGGACGAGGCCGCCTATGGTTGCATCATCATCCAAGGCCATGGTCAGTTTGGGGTTTACGAAGCTGAGTCAGCGGGCATGCTGCGTTACGGGCAGCTAAGCGGCGATGAATACTTTGTCAGCGAGCAAGCCGCACGTGAAGGTGTCGAGGTCACCAACCGCAGTCATTGGGAACCCTTGGTGATCCTGAAGCATTTCGGCCCCAACCATCCGCAGATGCCGCCTGCACCACCGCGTCGCGATCAATAGGAGCACGCGTCAATGTTCAAGACCCTTGAGAAACTTGAAGCACGCTTTCTGGAGCTTGAACCGTATCGCCATCGGCAGCTCATTCCGATTGATGCTTTCCAGATAATGGCCGACCATACCAGAGAGATCGGCGCTCGGCCTCCCGCGCAGTTTGAGGGGATTCCTTTTCACCCTGGCGATCATTGGGACCCCGGCGTTGATGCCTATGCTTGGCTGCGCGTCACGGTTGATGTGCCTGGCGAGTGGGCTGGTCAGCAGGTTGTAGGCTTTTTCCAGTTTTCGCAATATGGTGGCTGGACCGAGCGCGGCCTCGAAATGGGGATCGAAGGGCTGCTCTTTCTGGAGGGTAAGGTCTACCAAGGGATCGACGCCAATCACCGTGAGGTGCTGTTTCCTGAAGATGTCGCTGGTCAATCCTTGGAACTGAACTTTCGCGTTTGGTCTGGCATGTGGGAGCGTAGCTATACTTTCCAACGGGCCTATATTGCTTTATTGGATCAAGCGGCTGATGACATGTTCTATTGGAGCATGGCCGTGCTGGATGTGATCAAAGAACTGGACGAGAGCCACCTTGAACGCCATAGGTTGCTGCATGTACTAGACCAAGCCTATCAGCAGGTTGATTGGTCGAAACCCAACTCCGAGCGCTTCTACGCGTCCCTGGCCACGGCTGTTGAGGGTTTACACGCTGTCCTGCCCCAAGAAGATTTGAAGCGTCAACCATCGGTTACATTGATTGGCCAAACACATATTGATATGGAATGGCTGTGGCGATTGCATCACACTCGTGAAAAGGTCGCTCGCTCTTTCGCTACAGCGCTGCGCTTGATGGAACACTTCCCAGAGTATCTATTCCTGCAAACGCAGCCAGTACTGTTGGCTGCACTGCGAGATGACTATCCAGACTTATTCCAGCAGGTAGTCGAACGCATCCAAGAAGGACGCTGGGAGCCAGAAGGGGCTATGTGGTTAGAGCCAGATGCCAATATGCCGTCTGGTGAATCATTGGTGCGGCACCTCTTATATGGCAAAGCCTTCATCAAAGAGGCGTTTGGCATCGAAAGTCGTGTGGTTTGGCTGCTCGACACCTTCGGTTACACCGCTGCTCTGCCTCAAATCATGAAGAAAGCTGGTGTCGATTACTTCTCTTGTGGCAAGATGAGCTGGATGCAGTACAACACCTTTCCCTACGACTTGTTCTGGTGGAAGGGCATCGACGGCACAAGTATTCTAACTCACTTGACAGTGGATCCACGGTTCGATTCGGTGGACCGTTACTTGAAGGTCAATGCTGGGCTACTGGCTCAGGTTTGGAAGCGTTATACAGCTAAGGAAGCCAACCTCAATCCTATCGCTGTCTACGGCTTCGGTGATGGCGGCGGCGGTCCAAACCGCGAGTCGCTGGAGATGGCGCGGCGACTCCCTCGCCTTCCCGCTGTTCCACGCGTCAAGCTCAGTAAGGTGATCGACTACTTCGACGAACTTGCAGCCCATCTCCGCGATGCTGATCCCTTTGTGCCTACTTGGGACGGTGAGCTGTATCTAGAGATGCACCGGGGGACCTACACAAGCCAAGCTCGCATAAAGCGCCTCAATCGCAAGGCGGAATTACTCTACCGCGATGCGGAGATCTTGAGCACGTTGGCATACTTGAGCAAGAAGGCAGCCTATCCAGCCTATCGGCTGGAAGATGGATGGAAGCTCGTGTTGCTCAAGCAATTCCACGATGTGCTGCCAGGTTCCTCCATTCCAGAAGTGTACGAAGATAGCGAAGACCACTATGCCGAGGCTTTCCGGATTGGTGAAGCTGTACACAGGGAGGCCCTGAACGCGTTGATCGACAGCACGACTACCGAACAGTACACTGTTTGCAACATGGCCACCTGGGAATACAGTGGCCTGGTCTACATTGATGGTGGTCCAGATGCGGGACGTTGGGTCGATATCAACGAACAATCATTGAATTGCGCCAAAACCGCCACCGGTTGGCTCGTCGAGATGGCAAATGTACCCGCATTGGGTGCAACGACTATCTGCCACAAAGCGGACGCGCAGGCTACCACATCCGACGCTTCATTTGCGATACACGACAAAGGGATCGAGACACCCTTCTACATTATAAATTGGAACGACCAGGGGCAGCTTACGCGGCTTTTTGATAAGGATGCTGAGCGTGAAGTGCTAGCTCCGGATAGCTTAGCCAATCAGCTACAGGTGTTTGAGGACAAACCGCTCAACTGGGATGCTTGGGATGTTGACCTCTTCTATCAACAAAAAACAGAAACCGTCTCAGACCTCCGACAAATAGAGGTCATCGAAAACAACTCACTGCGCATGGTGGTTCGCTTTACGTGGCAGTATCAAGACTCATTGCTGACCCAGAACATGATAGTCTATGCTAGTCGACGCCGTATTGATTTTGAAACAGAGGTCGATTGGCACGAACGGCAGCAGCTACTGAAGGTCGCATTCCCCGTCAATATTCGGGCAAAAGAGGCAACATACGATATTGCATTTGGCAACCTCAAGCGCCCCACTCATTGGAACACCAGTTGGGATTACGCTCGCTTTGAGGTGTGCGCTCACCAATGGGCCGATCTCTCCGAGCGCGGATATGGTGTCAGTCTACTCAATGACTGTAAGTATGGTTACGACATCCACAACAATGTGATGCGTCTATCGCTGATCAAATCTGCTATCAACCCAGATGGAAAAACTGTTAACGATCAAGGGAAGCATATTTTTACTTATGCGCTGCTCCCTCATCAAGGCGATTGGGTAGAGGGTAAGACGGTTCAAGAAGCATGGTTCCTAAACAACCCGCTGCCTGTTTGGCAAGGCCGAGGTGATTTATCCTCATTCTTTGTGGTGCGTGGTGGGTATGTGGTGATCGACACAATTAAGCTGGCTGAGGATGGCGACGGCGTCATCTTGCGCCTGCATGAATATGGCGGCGCGCGCGGCCCGATCGCCCTCAGCAGTGACTATCCCGTTGGAAGCTGGCAGCCTTGTGACCTACTTGAGCGCCCAGAGGCCGATCCAATAGCTAGCGCTGAATTGACCATCACCCTCGCCCCCTATGAGATCAAAACCTATCGCGTGCGCTTTGCCATCGTAGAGGCACCTTAACAGGAGACACCAATGAGCATTTTGCATCTCAATGATGAGATCGCGCTGGCCGTTACTGAAGCAGGACCACTAGAACTACTCGATACGCGCAACTTTCACATCGTGGCAAATGACACCAGCAGCTTTGTTTATGCTGTTCCGCTTGGCGACGGTCGCCGGTCCTACAATCATGTTGTGGCGAGCTTCATGACCGACCCTGACACCCTATCGTGGAACGCCGAAAAAGTGGCTGACAACATCCTGGGTGGGACCGCGCAGATGGAAAGCCACTCAGAAGAATGGCATGTCTCCGCAGACTCAGATCAGCAGAAAATCGTCTGGCATCGTCAGTCAGATGAGAAGATTAGCTTGCGGCTGCGTGTTCCACGTCAGTCCACTATTTTGGAGTTTTGGCACACAGGCAAAGCTGAGCAAATCATCAACGGTGCAGTTCCTGGCATTGGTGATGAAAACCGTCGCGACTTAACTTGCCCCAGCGAGCGCGAGCTGCTGTTTTATTCGGTTAATCCACGTAACTGCTTGTTGCTCCAGTTTTCGCGGCCTGGCCAAATCACCATTAAGAAGTCCGATATCTTAATGCCTGCTGTGGCTGGTACCCCAGTTTGGGAGATTGAAGCAGGAGAGATGCCCCCTGAAGCAGAGGGGCTGCGCAATCTCCCCAACAAGCCCGAGCGACAAGCCAGCGAAGAGGATCGAACCCGCTGCAATACATGGGAAATGACCTGGGAAGCGGACGAGTTAGGTGACGTTGAAATCACGATCTATCAAGGGATCGTGCAGGTTGCGCGCCATTTCGAGGGGCGCTTGCCGTTTCGTATCCCTGATGTATCCGCTGACTTCGGCGCGTTCTTCTATCAGATGATCTTGGGCACGCTGCCGCTCAATCTACGACTTCTTGAAGGTAATCTACGAGCCCCACGTGCCAATGTGTTGATGGGCAAAGTGGCCGCTTATTTGGACGCATGGACCCGCGATGTAACCTTTGGCTATGAGTCGTTCTCGAACGTTGATCCGATAGGGGTGGCTGCGTTGGCTGCGGAGTACATTCAACTGCTGGAAAAGTACAGCCAGAGTGACCATCGCGACAAGAGCCCCGTGCCCGGTTTTATCAGTCGATTGGTGCCAGAGCACCCACCCGCCTCCGAAGACTACTGGGATGACGCTGCTCCGGAGCTTCTGATGCTTGGTGGGCTGCATTTCCGCCTAACCGGTGACATCCATTTTGCTCACGCCCACCGCCCGCTGTATCAACGATGCGCTGACTTCATCTTAAGTCGTATCCGCCCTGGGGAGGCGCTGCCTATCACGACTGGCACATGGGATGCTCAAGGCGTTTTGGTAGGCAAAGAGCCATACTATACGGCGGAATGTGTTCTTGCGTTGTCGCGCTTCAGCGAGATCCTTGATGCACTTGGGGAAGCCGACAGCGCACAATCCTATCGCGAGGCCGCGGTGCGTATGAAAAAGCAGGCCAATCGCGATTACCAGGATGGTGGATTTTGGCACCCAGAGCGCAAGACCTACATTAACCACATCGATCACAAACCGCCGCATTTGCTTTCGCCGCGCACAGAGAGCTGGGTCTATGGCGATCCTGAAGAAGAGGGGCGTCCGCGGACGGAGTTTGCATTATATGAGACGATCTTTCCAATTTGGCTTGGTCTCCTCGACGACGAAGAGCGGATTGAGCAGGCTATTGAATGGATCGACACGACGTACAGCTACGCTTGGGGGCGAGGCGGTGCTACTTTCCCCCCGTTCTATCAGCAGAATTTCATCGCCTTCTTGGATGTGGGGGTCCGTCAGCGCTATAACCTGCCCAATGCTGAGAGGCTTCTGCAAGTGATACTTGGTCAGGCGTTGGCCGGTGGCATCCCGGTGACTGAGTGGCCTTTTGGTACCTATCGAATCACGGGTAGCCCAGATTGGGAGATGCCCTTCTATCCGCACACTCATGCAGGTCGGATCTGGGATAACGCCCCCTATTTTTCGCTCATCATTAACTTGCACTATGGCTTGCGCTACACGCACGAGGGCTGGCACCTCTTTGATCCGAAACCCTTCAGTGCCTACCCCTTGACCAGTTTCCTAGGCTTGCGCTATCACGACGCTGTCTATGATCTAAGATGGACGGGCACCGGGCGCATCGCCCACATCATGGTCGATGGTCAGGCTTGGCCTACTCGCCGTCTCGATCATCGAAACGGAACCCATGATGTTGAAATCGTACTTAAGTGAGTTGGAAGGCAATCTTATGGCAAGTTTGAAGCGTGACGATCCACGAGGCAAGACCGTCTCCTTTTTCGTGACCTGCATGATCGACACACTGCACCCCGAGACTGGCATGGCTGCGGTCGAGGTATTGGAGCATTTAGGTTGCAAGGTGGTATTCCCCAAAGGACAGACTTGCTGCGGACAGCCCGCCTTCAACGGCGGCTACTGGCACGAAGCGCGGCAGGTGGCTGAGCACTATTTGGATATCTTTGATGATGCGGAAGTCATTGTGACGCCGTCAGGTTCTTGTGCGACAATGGTTATCCATGAATTTCCGCGTTTATTCACCGATGATCGTGAGCGTTTGACACAAGCCGAGCGACTTGCCAGCATCACCTGGGAATTTACCGAGTTCATTGTAGAGGGCTTGGGTGTAACGGACTTGGGCGGCAAGCTCGCCGAAGCCTGCAACTTTGCTTTTCATGACTCCTGTCATGGATTGCGTCATATGGGCTTGAAGTCGGCGGCCCGCACGCTGGTCCGCAACATCGAAAACGCTGAGGTGGTCGAACTGCCTGCCGCAGACGTCTGCTGTGGCTTTGGCGGCCTGTTTAGCGTCAAGATGTCTGAGATCAGCGGCGCGATGTTGGATGAGAAGACCGCCGCGATCTGCTCAACCCCAGCGCAAGTCCTGGGTGGCGACATCAGTTGTATCGTTCACATCAATGGGGGATTGGCCAAACAGCATCGCGGCGAGCGCATGTTGCACATCGCCGATGTATTGGCTAGAGCCATTAAGCAGGAGGGGTAGCTCTATGAAGCTGCAAGCTAACCAGTTTATTGACGCGGCACGCATCGCACTGCAAGATGACACACTGTATCAATCCGTAAAGAAGGCTACTGGAAAAGCTTATAATGGGCGCATCTCGACGATGAGCGAGACTAGCCCAGAGCACGGCCAAGCCATGCGGCAGCACGCTGCCTATGCGCGCCGCCGGGGGCTGATGGGCCTCCCGGATCTGCTGGAGCTGGCAGAGCAACGACTGACCGAAAACGGTGTAACGGTCCTGTGGGCGGTGGATGCAGCCGAAGCCTGCGCCCACGTTCAGCAGTTGGCTAATGAGCATGGGGTGCAAAAAGTCGTTAAGAGCAAAAGCATGCTCAGCGAAGAAATCGGCCTCAATCATGCATTGGAAGAGGCGGGCATCACAGTGGTCGAGACGGATCTGGGTGAATACATTCTGCAATTAAGTGAAGAAGCTCCTAGCCATATCGTTACCCCAGTAATCCACAAATCCAAAGAGAGCATCCGCGATCTGTTCGTGGAGAAGATAAATATGCCACTTACGGATGAAGCTGCCGAGATGGCTCGCTTTGCGCGGCAAGTGCTGCGTGAGGATTTCCTCACCGCAGACATGGGTATCTCCGGTGGCAACTTCGTCATTGCGGAGACGGGGACCCTCTGCCTGGCCACTAACGAGGGCAACGCCCGGATGGTCACCACAATGCCGCACGTACACGTCGCAGTTGTCGGTATTGAGAAGGTGATCGAAAGCCTCGAAGTTTATGCGATGTTGGCCCAAGTGCTTTCACGAAGCGCCACTGGCCAGAAGATGACTGTCTATAATCACATGATCAATGGGCCACGTCGCCCTGATGATCCCGATGGGCCTGAACACGTCGTGGTCGTGTTCGTTGACAATGGTCGCAGTCGCATCTATGGCAGCACTTATGCCGAAGCCTTGGCCTGCATCCGCTGTGGAGCTTGCCTGAATGCTTGCCCCATCTATCAGCAGATGGGTGGGCATGCATATGGTTGGGTTTATCCTGGCCCAATCGGATCAGTTGTAACCCCGCTCCTCAACGGTCCAGAAAACGCTTCTCCGCTGCCACACGCCAGCAGCCTATGTGGCGCATGTAAAGAGGCCTGCCCAGTCGATATCGACATTCCTCGCATGCTGCTCGAACTCCGGCATGATCTGGTTGAGATGGGGGTCAGCGACATCAGGTTCGATGTCGGCATGCAAGCATGGATGCGCGGGATGACCTCTCAGATGGCTTTTATGCTAGGTAGCAAAGCCGCGTCTATCACGCTGCGTGCCCTGCCCATCGAGAAAATGCTGCCGCGCCCTCTTAGTGGCTGGACAGATCACCGCGAGTTCCCCACATTTGCTCCGAAGACATTCCATCAACTATGGAAGGAGCGCAACAATGAGCAGTCGTGATCACATTCTTTCGTCGCTGCGTGAGGCGGCTAAGCCCTTCGCTGATATCGAAGCTCCATCTGCCAAGCGCCTACCCATGACCCCGTTGACGGAGCAAGATCCTAAAGCCCTGTTGGATCGATTTGTCAAAGAGGCGGAGGCCCTCAGTGCGGTTGTCTATCAACCCGAAGGTGATGAAGCTGCTACGCAGATGGTTCTTGACCTGCTAGCAGGTCAAGCGTGCGCACTGGTCTGGGAGGCAGACTGGCTACCTTTAAGTGGCTTGCAGGATACTATTCAAGGCGCAGGGATCGAAGTTGTGATGGCCCCTGACCCGACAGTATACGTTGGCATCACTGGGGCTACTGCTGCGCTAGCCAGCACTGGCACTGTGAGGTTGCAAAGTGGGCCCGGCCAACTGCGTTCGGCCTCGCTGCTGCCATCTAAGCACATCGCGATAATTAGAGAGGAGCAGAT
>JAADYZ010000532.1 GCA_010092775.1 Chloroflexota bacterium | reverse complement strand
GTGGCGGTCATGCTGGAGATGGAGGACGAAGCCGCCGCCGAGCATGCGCTCACCCTGCTGCCGGATATGGGCGGCGAGAAGATTGGGCACTATTCGCGCTGGATTGATGCCTGGATACCCATTGCCAACCTCGACCAGGTGGGTCAGGTGCCTGGTGTCATCTACGCGCGTCAGTCGGTGCTGGTGGAGCCATTGCCGCAGCCTGAACCACCCGAAGACACGATCAGCACGCAGGCGGGCAATCGCCTCTCTGCGGGTGTGGACAAATCGGGTGCGGATGTCTGGCACGGCGTGGGCTACACCGGCGAAGGCGTGCGCGTGGCTGTCATCGATAATGGTGCCTATGGCAAACTGCAGGCTGCCATCGATGCCGGTGATTTGCCCACAGATGTCATACTGCACCCCAGCGTAATCCACACCGAGGGGGGGAACCCACACGGCACCGCTGTAGCCGAGATCATCCACGACATGGCCCCGAATGCCGAGCTCATCCTGGCAAGTTACCCCATTATAGAAACTGCGCTGGCTGAACTGGTGGAGGACCTGGCAGCCGACTGGGATGTCGATGTTATCAACGGCTCGTTTAGCCTGCAACAACATGGGCCTGGCGATGGCAGCGGGCCGTTTGCCGAAGCGGTCAGCAACGTCGGCGCGGTGCATGACACCGTGGTCGTGATGGCTGGCGGGAATGAGGCGCGGGGTCACTGGGTCGGTACCTTCCGCGATGATAACGGCGACGGCTGGCACGAATTTGCCGACCAGGATGCATCCAACATCATCCACTTTCAGCGAGTCGGGTTCGATAGTTTTGCGGTACCGCAGGGCACCGAACTGGATGTTTTCCTGCGCTGGAATGACTGGCCCGTATCTGACCAGGACTTCGATCTCTATCTCTATGCCGTTGACCCGGAAACAGGCGACCTGAGCGCCGAGCCAGTGGCAGAGGATAGCTTCACGCAGGATGGCACGCTCTCACCCTATGCACGGTTCTCCTATACGGTTCAGGAAGAGAGTAAATTTGCCATTGGCGTGTTTGCCCGCAACATCGATACCAGCCGTTCGCACGTCCTCAACCTGACCTTGATTGCCAGCGATGGGGATGTCGTCTTTGCCAACCAGGTGCCGGAGCGCAGCCTCTCCAACCTGGCCTCCGCCAACGCGGCACTGGTTGCTGCCGCTGTGGATGTGGAGAGCTTCGATCTGGAGCCCTACAGCGCGCAGGGGCCAACCTTTGGGCCGGGTGGCAGCCTCAACGGCGGCCACGACAAGCCCGACCTGGCAGGCTATGCCAATGTGCGCACCACGGCATTCCCGCTGTTCAATGGCACTTCGGCAGCAGCACCACACATCGCCGGGGCAGTGGCCCTGCTACAGCAGCGCCACCCTGAGAAGAAGGCCATCGAAATCCGTGCTCTGATCAACTCCCTGGCACGCGATATTGAGCCGACTGGCTACGATCACCAGACGGGGCATGGCATCCTCTTCCTGGCCTCGCCTTGCGACAATGACCCCAACGAGCCGGACAACGAGCCGTTCCAGGGAACCCGTATCACCGTCGGCAATTCGTTGCAGCAGGTCAACTGCACCGATGGCGATGAAGACTGGTTCATGTTTGAGGTAAGCGAGTTTGTGCGGCTGGAGATTACCGTTGAGGCTGAGAATGGCGATCCCCAGATCGTGCTCTATAACCAGAACCGACTCAATGATCCACTGGCTGACGATTTTGGTACCAATCGTGTTGCTACTATTGACCATACCTTCGAGCGTAGCGGCACCTACCTGTTGCGGGTCAAGAACTTTGACGATCTCGATGTCATCGAACGACCCTACACGCTGTCGCTCACGCAACAGGCAGTGATTGCCGATATGCCCTTCCGCGAGACATTCTCTAGTGCTACGGTGCGGGAGTATTTCGAGCCGCGTTCGACCCAGGATGGGCGCATCTATGTGGCCGACCCGAACTTCGATGCTGGCATGCATCTGATCCTCGACAGTGGCCGCAATGGGGCCAGGAATGTGCTCAACGAAGCCATTCTGCATGTCGATACCACCGGCTTCGACAATATTCGCTTGAGCTTCGATCACCGGGAGTATAACGATGAAGATACGGTGCTCCCACCGGTGTTCACCGGCTCGGTCAACGGCGACGGTGTTTCGTTCAGCGTCGATGGCGAAACCTGGTATCGGGTTGCCAACCTGACTGGCGATAACTCCAAAAACTTCTTTAATCATATTAGCATCGACCTGTCCCACCAGGCCGAACAGCACGATGTCATGCTGGGCGACGATGTGCGGATCAAGTTCCAGCAGTTCGAGACGGGAGCCTATGGCGTACCAACTGACGGCCACGCCTACGACAACATCGAGGTGACGGGTGTGGAGCTAGGTATGCCGCCCAGCCTGGACTTCGACGGCGACGGGGTAGCCGACATTCTGTGCCACAACGATGACAATGGGGCCAATGCCGTCTGGATGATGAATGGCTTGAGCGTGGCAGACAAAGAGGCACTGTCATCGGTGCCCGATAGCAACACGTCGATTGTGGGTGCTGGCGATTTCGACAACAATGGCATCACCGATGTGCTGTGGTACAACAGCGAGACGGACGGGCTGTATGCCTGGATGATGGATGGCGGCATTGCCCCGGCGCAGATTAACAGACTGCCGAAGTTCTCGGGTGAGTATCGCTTCTCGGTCGGTAATTTCAACGGTGATGAATATGACGACATTCTCTACTACAAACCAAGGACGGGCAGTTCTGGCCTGCTGCTGATGGAAGATGGCGAGGTCATGACCTTTGACTTTTACTATAGCAGCAGTTCATCGCTGATTGGCGTTGGCGACTACAACGGCGATGGCAAGACCGACACATTCTGGCAAAACCGTTCAAGGGGTTACAGCGGTATAGTGCTGAGCGGCGGCACGCGCGGCAACGTCACGGGCGATTTCGAATCCACTGAGCATGT
>JAADYZ010000531.1 GCA_010092775.1 Chloroflexota bacterium | reverse complement strand
TTTGCAGTGCGACCCCCAAGGACCCAAGCGCCTTGATCTCCTCCGCCCGGTTAGCAGTCTGGCGGGCCAAATCGAGCGCCTGCCGGGATAGGTCAGCGACCTGATCCGGCAGGCCGATCTGTGCGTAAGTGTGGATCAGACTGTTCAACGAAATCTGCTCGCCGCGCCAGTCGCCTTGTTCGCGGGCCACATCTAGAGCGCGGGTCTGGGCTTGCAGCGCGGCCTCCTGGTCGCCCAGCACCATGTAGGCGGTCCCCAGGTCGCCCAGGGCATCGCCTTCCGCCACCGGATCGCCTTCCTGCTGCGCGAGGTCACGCTTCTGCTCGCCATAGTGGATCACCTGGCGCATCTCGCCGCGTTCAACGTGATAGGACATCACCTCGTCAAGCGCGGCCAGTTCAGCCGCTGCATCGTCAGCTTGTCTTGCCCGCTCCAGGTTAAGCAGATGAGGCGGCTTGAAGAGATCGATCTCCCCCTCCTCCAGCGCGGTGATGAAGCGTGTCACCTGCTCGACATCAGCCAGAGCTTGCGCTTCCGCGAAGGCATCGCGAGACTGCTTAAAGGTGCTCAGGGCGTCTGTAACCTGCCCCTGACGGGCGTAGGTCAGAGCGAGGTTACCCAGGGCGCGTGCAGCGAGGCGTCGGTCCGAGGCCCACAACACCGTTGAGGCGCTTCGGAAGGCAGCGATCGCCTGATCAAAGTCGCCCGCATCGCCGTGAATGTTGCCGAGGGTGAGCTGCAAAGCGCCCTGTTTAGCGACATCGGCCAGGTTCTGAGCGATCTTGAGGGCGGCTTGATAATGCTCGACCGCCTCAGGCATCTGGCTCAGCCGTTCATAGACCTGCCCCAAGCCCTCAAGCGCCAGCAGCTCCTCCAGGCGCAGGTGCAGCTCGCGGGCCAGCGTCAATACCTGCCGAAAGGTCTCGACCGCTTGCAAAGGATCAACCATAGTACGGATGCGCCCGGTGACGATCAGGGCGGCCAGCTCAAGCTGTCGATCGCCCAGGCGCAGCGCCAGGCTTTGGGCGCTAATGAGGTGGGCCAGGGCTTCTTGATACTGACGTGGATTGGCTTTGATGCGGGCCAGGGTGATCAGCAGGTCGGCCTGAGCGGCCAGATCGTCGGTTTGGCGCAGCAGGTCGAGCGCTTCCTCTGCGTAGCGGGCAGCTTCGGTCATATGGGTCAGCCGGGCCTGCATATTGGCCAGGTCGCGCAGCGCATCAATCTGAGCGCGCATATCGCCTGAGGCGCGGGCGGCCTCCAGATCTTGGCGCAGGCCGTCGATTGAATCAATGGAGTCAGTCATGGGAACATCCTAAAGTAGCAGCAGTAGGCCGAACAGGACGCACTGCGCGCTGATTAACACGAGGTTGGCAGCCAGACCGAAGGCGGGCAGCCAGCGCGTCGGGCTAGCCTGCATCGCTCCGACGATCCCCAGGCCACAGCCCACCAAGGCCAAAAACGGCGTGATGGTGGCGCAGGTCATGCCGAGCACGCTGACCACTTCGAGGGCTGTGCCTTGCTGGGCGGTAGCATCGATCAAGACTTGGGGAGCGATCAGGTTGCTTGGGCCAAACATCCAGGCGGTGATCGCCAAGCTGAGCAGCAGCGGCAGCAAACTACCCAGGGCAAGCCCCGCCATGAGCATCGAGAGGCCACCCAGAATCGGCAGTGGGCTACGCTCGGCGGGGACGGGTGGGTGGGTCATGAGCCGGAACGACGGAGGCGCCGAAGCGGCTAGTCTTGGTCTTTGCGCCCACCAAATAGACCACCCAAGAAACCGGGACGCTTTGGAGCTTCTTGACTCTTGGCGTCGTCGGTCGCGCCTTCCTTCTGCTTCTCGGCTGGTTTTCCATCTGGCTTAACGGCCTGGGTCTGCTCTGCCGCTTTGGTCTTGTCATTCGAGGAGCTTGAGGTGCCGCTGGGCTTAGCAGGGCTGGGTGCGCCAGATGGTGCAGGTGCACCTTCACCATCTTCTCCGCGAGAGCCTGGCACCTCACCCTTGGACTTGGCTTCGGCAGCCGCCTCCATCGCACGTTGAATTTCGAACAGGATGGTTGGCGGATGCATCGGCTTGGGGATGTAGCCGTTAAAGCCAGAGATCAGCGCCTTGTACTTGATCCCGCTGGTGACGTTGGCCGTAAAGGCCACGACGGGCAAATAAGCAGTTTCGTCGCTGGCACGGATGGCCTTGAGTGTCTCCCAGCCATCCATGACGGGCATTTGCAGATCGAGCAGCACAACGGTCGGTGTCTTTTCCCCGATCTTGTCGAGGGCTTCGCGACCGTGATGGGCCTTGAGCGTGGTTGCGCCGTATAGGTCGAGGAACATGGCGGTCACCTCGACGGTCTCCGGCTCGTCATCCACAATCAAGATGACATGGTCCTTCAGTTCGTTGCCTTCCACGATGATGATTCCCTTTGATCAAGCATCCAGCCCAGCACAACATGGGGCCAAATTCATTCGCGTAAATAAGTTCTAACGCAAAACAAAAAATGCGCCAGTGATCATACATAGAATCTACGGAACTGGTAGCTTCTCGTCAACTGGCATTGGGACGTCTTGCTGTGGCAGTCAGTGTGCATTCTGCCAGGCGACCAGGGCGCGCTGTGCCTGCTCCGTCCCGATTTGTTTGAGGCTGTAAGCGGCCTGCTGCACGACCCCTGGCACCTGATCACTCAGGGCTGCCGCGAGCGCCTCAACCGGTTCGCCTCCATAGACAACGCGCAGCGACCGGATCACACCTGCCCGCACCGCAGGGTCAGGATCATGGACCAGCGCATGGGAAAGCGCAGGCAAGGTGCTACGAGCTTTGGTGAAGGCCAGCGTAAAGGCGGCCACATGCCGCACTTCTGGGTTGGGGTGTTGGTGTAACAGGGCTCCGACCGGCTCCAGGATCTTCTCGCGAAAGCGGGGCAGCGCATCAGCAGAAAACCAGGCTCCCCCTCCCCTGGTGTCTTCTAAAGTCTCTACCAGGTCGGGAATGGCGATCTCACCGTATTCGGCCATCATGTCAGCAGCATCCCAGCGTATCCCACCATTCAAATCAGGTGTTACAACGATCTGCTTGAGATGCGGCAGTGCAGCCGGGCCAACGGCCAGAAACGCTTCTACCGCTTCCCGACGGGCCGAGACATCGCCGCGTACCATTTGCTCTAACCAGATCAACGTCCGCTCATAATCAATCTGCGTCATGGTCTGCCCCCAGGCGTTCGAGCGCTTTGGCACACGCCACTTGAACACAGGTGGTGTCGGCCCGTCGGGTGAGATTGTTCAGCGCGTCTAGCGCGAGCGGATCACCCGCATAGCCGAGAGCCTTGACAAGCGCGCAGGTCAGGCCGCTGTCGCCTTGAGCCTCTTGGAGAGCCGTCAAGAGCGCTGGGACCGCTGCCGGATCGGGCTGGCGGGTCAGTTGATAGGCTGCGGTCCGGCGCGATTGCCGATCCGCCGAGGCCAATTGTTGGATCAGTGGATTGCCGCTTGGGTGCATAGGCCTTTGTAGAAGGTTTCACAACATGTGGATTTTGGATTACCCAGTGACGTGCTAAACTCAGTGCGTTCGCGTCATCACTATAGCGTAGATCGGCCAATGATGACCACTAGCTGGGAGAAAGCATCAGGGTCATGGCATCAAAATAAGAGCTGAGGCGTTCGTCGTGGATTCTGCGCTGTTTTGCTAAATGTCAAATTGCTGCACCCTGGCTTTGCTGGGTCACCTCCTCGTCAGGCTACCCTGCGTCCTTACAGTCTCCCTCTTAATGGGAACGGATGCCGTGCCAGCGTCACTGCAAGTGTAAGACTTGAGTCTATCTGGGCCATGTGGCTTGAAAAGTCCAAGAATGAGTTAAAGGCGCTTTGATGCGATGAACCTGGAGAGAGCATGGAGCTAAGAGTCAAAGGGAAGCGACAGGTCTTTGTCCCCATTCGCGAGTTCCGCCGCGATCATGCCCTGCCGGATGACTTCAGCATCCAGACGTTTGAGCCGAAAGTCTATCCGGGAGCGGCTTCATTGCAGCATGCCGGACCGGCGCTCAATTCAGTGCGCGAGGCTGTGTTGGATGCGGTGCCTCAGGGCAGCGCTTGTGCCGCCTGGCGGCTGTCTCT
>JAADYZ010000092.1 GCA_010092775.1 Chloroflexota bacterium | reverse complement strand
CGTAGGCTGGGCGAGCCGAAGGGCGTATTCGCCGCGACTACGTCGCAGCCCAGAATCTCGGCTTGATCGAAGCGCGCACTAAGCAGGGTTGTCTGGTAGCCCTGCCCACGATGCTCCGGGTGGGTGCTGTCGGCGGCTAAATGGGCGACACCATCGCTCACAAACATCCCGCCTAGCGCCACCAGCTTGCCATCCCAAATGCCATAGAGTTTGAAGCGCTCGCCTCTGAGCAGGTCCATCATGCCGTCGAACAGCATCTCTTGGGATTCAGTTGGGCCTGCGCGTACGTCCGCGTAAAGGCGCGCCGCCGGAGCGAAATTCGCTGCTTCAATTGGCCAGCAATAGCTGTCGCTTCTGGGCGTGTCGCGGGTCGGCAGGCTAACCCAAGCGCTATCGAAACGGGTTTGGGTATAGCCGCGATCCGCTAGTGCCAGCAGCAGTGATGGCGGGGCGTCGGCTGGGGTGATGTCAAAGCGCGGCACGCGATTGTGGGCAGCATACCAGGGAATGATCTCATCGAGCAGAGCCGCTGTATGGGCATTGATCGCCATCACCCGGTTGTAGGTCGAGCGAGCTGTTTCGTCGTGTACCACCGCGAGCGCGCCAGCAAAATCCTGATGATCTGCTGTGTGCCTGACCGACTTCCAGGCATTTGCCCAGGCGGCAAAGTAGGCCGCCTCGGCCTGTTCGACCCGGCGCGCTAATTCAGGTGTGATGTGTGGGAAGCTCATTTGGCTGGGGTATAACCCTCACGCACCAGGTAATAGCCTGCCTGGCTCTCGTGATCCAACACCAGCGGATTGCCTGATTCGCGGGTGAGTAGGTACAGGATCAGCGCATCGCCCACGGCTGCCCCAAACATGAAGGACCCGAACCACAGCAGCCAAACATCGCCGAGCGCCAGGGCAAGCAGCGAGGGGATCAAACCGGTCAGCAGGCCAGGCAGCAGCACGGCAAAGGCATAGGACCTGGCACGCAGCGGCACTCGACTGTGAGCATACGGTGCGAGCGCCTCAAGGATGATCCCGAACTGAATATCGCGCACCTTAGCGCCACCCAACATAAAACCAAAGGCGTGCAGTCCCTCGTGGATGATGATGCCGACCAGGATCGTCCCGATGAGAAGAAGCTGCGGGATCGGAAATTCAAAGGGCAGATAAGCCGTCGGGGCATCAGCATTGTACAGCCGCAGCGGATTATCCTGCCAGATTAACGCGTAGACGATCGGGAACAGGACAAACATCAGAATCTGCACCCACCACAAGCGGCGGGCTACCTCGTCCATCGGCACGCTGCGATCCGTCAAATCGTCTGGGTTGAGGCCTGAAACATGGGTGTCAGTCATCACCATGAGCCTCCTGAAGACCGCGCCCATTGGCAGAGGAATCGAGGACCAAGAGATCCGGATCTACAATGAAGCGGTAGGCACTGACTTGATAATGGTAAACAATATTGCCAGCAGTGAGGGTTTTGCGCACAGGGACCAGCAAGCCATAGCGCACCAGCAAGCGCACATGATAATAGAGGCGGTGTGCGCTGGTGTCCATCACTTTGGCGACCTGGCGGACAGTTCGGGGCCGGTCGACAAAGTGGCGCAGGATGTCCCAGCGCTTGGCGTCAACCAGTATTTTCAACGTATCCAGGTCGCGAATCGTGATCTCTGCCTGGGGAACTTCAGCAACCATATTGCCATTCTAGCTTTTCTCCTGCATATCGACAATACTGTTGACGGAATTCTGTCCATCGGCCACAATAGCAACAGGGCTATTGGGTCGCCATCTCGGATACCGGAGTGAGCCAGTCATGGCGATTAAGCAAATCGACCGTTTTGAAATCCAAGAGCAGATTGGGCGCGGCGGCATGGCGGTCGTCTATCGCGCCTATGATCCTCAAAATCATGAAGACGTTGCCGTTAAGGTGCTCCCACCTGAGTTTATGAAGGACAGTCGGGTGGTCGAGCGCTTCAAACGCGAGGCCCAGGCGGCCTCCACGCTGCGCCACGAAGCGATACTGCCCGTCTATGAGTTTGGCTTCGATGAGAACCGCCTCTATATGGTGATGCGCTATCTGCGCGGCGGCTCGCTGGCTATGCGCCTCCGTGAGATGGGTGTGCTGTCCTACCCGGAAGTCCTCAACATCGTAGAGCGCATCTGCGCGGCGCTGGACGAGGCTCACGGCCGATCGATTGTCCATCGTGATGTCAAGCCCAGTAATATCTTGCTGGATGAATTGGGCAATCCCTTCCTGGCCGATTTCGGCCTGGTCAAGATGCTGGAACTAGCCAGTGAGATCACCGGCAGTGGGGTCGTAGGAACGCCCTACTACGCGGCCCCTGAGATTATGGAGAGCGAAGAAGTCACGCCTCTGGTTGATGTCTACGCCATCGGCGTGATGATCTATGAGATGCTGACCGGCTATCGCCCATTCACCGCCGACACGCCGCTGGCCATCATGATGATGCATATTCACAAGCCCATCCCGGATGCGCGCCGCATTCGCCCGGAGCTGCCAGACGACTTGCAAGCGCTGATCGAGCATGCCATGGCCAAAGACCCTGCCGAGCGCTATCAGCATGCGGGCTATATTAGTGAGGACCTCAGGGCGGCCTTGATGGGCGCCTAGCAGAGATAGGAGCAGACACAGTGGAAAAGATTGGACGTTACGAAGTCAAAGGGGAAATTGGCCGAGGGGGGATGGCGATCGTCTATCTTGCCAATGACCCGATGGTGGACCGCGAAGTCGCGATCAAGGTGCTCCCCGCTGAACTGCTCTTCGATGAGACCTTCACCGAACGCTTCTCCCGCGAGGCCCGCGCGATCGCCTCACTAGAGCACATCGCGATTCTGCCGGTTTATGACTTTGGTGAGCACGAAGGCCGCCCCTTCCTGGTGATGCGCTACATGCGCGGCGGCTCGCTGGCCGACCGGATGAAGCAGACGACAGGTGGTTTTCCACTTGATGAAGTGACCAAGCTGATCGATCGCATCGGCGATGCCCTGGACGCCGCTCATGGGCGAGGGATCGTTCACCGCGACTTGAAGCCGGGCAACATTCTGCTGGATGAGCGCGGTAATCCCCATCTGGCCGACTTTGGTATCGTCAAGCTGGCCGAGGGCAACAGCACCCTGACGGGGCGTGGGATGGTCGGGACACCAGCCTACATGGCCCCAGAGATGGTCAACTCCGGCGGCGTCACCCCTTCGCTAGACATCTACGCGCTGGGCGTAACGCTCTACCAGCTATTGACCGGTGAAGAACCTTTTCAAGCGGATACGCCAGTTGGTGTGATGCTGGCCCATGCCTCTCGTCCGATCCCCAACGTCCTGGAGCGACGTCCCGACCTGCCGCCCGCCCTCCAGACAGTCGTCAACCGGGCAATGGCCAAGGAACCTGCCGATCGCTACCAGAGTGGCGGGGCGATGGCCCGCGAGTTGAAGGCTGCCATCGCCGGAACGCTGGAGGTCGAAGACGCGCCAGCGCCGCCGCCGCTGCCACCCAGTGAAGCCGACACCCTGGCAGAACCGATCAAGCCGCGCCAGGGTGCATCCACTGGGCCGGTTGTTCCACCGCCCATTCCGGAGCCTTCCGGGCCACCGACCCCACCGTCCGGCAGCTTCGATCCCATCGACGGGCAAGCTGAGCCAGGCCCGGATGAGCGCCCGAGACGGCGCGTTGGCCCCATCATCGCCTTGATCGCGTTGGTCCTGCTGGTGGGGTGTGCTGCGCTGGTCGCTCTGGTGCTGCTGCCAGCGCTTGGCATCGATGTGGCGGCAATGCTGACGGGTGGTTCGACCGATGCTGATCCGACGGCGGCCCCTGCCGTAGAGGAGGGTCCGACCTTCCTGCTCAACGTGTACAACTACTCTTCGCTGACAATCTGTAGTCTGACTGTAGCGAATGCCGAGCAATCTACCGAGTCGCTGCTGACCTACGAGGAAACGATTGAGGTAGGCGAGCAGATCGAACTGGATTTGCCAGTGACTGCCGAATACGCCTTGACCGCCGAAGATTGTGGTGGTAGCACCATTGAACAAGTCAGTCTGGATCGCGAGGATTTAGATGACGGTTGGTCGGTTGGCCTGGGCTTGATCGTGATCAACAACAGCAGCAATCCGGTCTGTGAGCTTTACTTGATTGCGGGGTCCTCACCGAACCTGGAGATAGATGAGCTCACCGGCAGCACCCGAATTGACGCGGGCGACCGCTTTACGCTGTTTGACATCGATGAAGATACCTATCGACTGCGCGCCCTCTCTTGCGATGGAGCGGTCTCTTGGGAGGTTCAGGAGGCGCAATTCACTGAGGCACAGCTCGTCGGTCCACAGCGTTGGACGCTGAGCGACTAGGACCTCTGATCTAATGGAACAAATCGGACGCTACGAGGTCATCCAAGAGCTAGGACGCGGTGGCATGGCCGTCGTCTATCTCGCCCGCGATCCGCAGTTCAACCGCGAAGTTGCCATCAAGGTCCTGCCTGCCGAACTGACCTTCGATCCGCAGTTCAGCGCCCGCTTTGCCCGCGAGGCGCAGGCGATTGCTTCCTTAGAACACGTGGCCATTCTGCCAGTCTATGATTATGGTGAGTATGAGGGCCGCCCTTTCTTAGTGATGCGCTATATGCGTGGCGGTTCGTTGGCACAGCACATCGAGGCATATAGCCGTGGTATGCCTCTGGCAGAGACAGTCAGCATTGTCGATCGCGTGGCGGATGCACTGGACACCGCCCACCAGCGCGGCATTATCCACCGAGACCTGAAACCGGGCAACATTCTGCTGGATGAGCGGGGCAATCCCTACCTAGCCGACTTCGGCATCGTCAAGCTGGCGGAAAGCTCGCATACCTTGACCGGCAGCGGGATGATTGGAACACCGGCCTACATGGCCCCCGAGATGATGAACGAGGGCAGCGTCACCGCTCTACTGGACGTGTACGCGCTCGGCGTCAGCCTCTACCAGATGTTGACCGGTCAGCAGCCGTTTAAGGCAGAGACCCCGATTGGCATCATCATGGCGCACGTTGCGAAACCGGTGCCCAGCGTGTTGGATCAGCGACCCGACCTCCCCCCCCCCATCCAGACGATTGTTGCGCGGGCCATGGCCAAGGACCCCACCCAGCGCTATCAATCGGCCCCAGAGATCTCGCGTGATCTGCAGCGACTGCTGCTCGGTCAGCCGCTGTCTCTGGCCAGCCCTCCCACCGACAGCGGCCAGACCGAGCTGATTCCAGCCGGTGGGCTTAGCGGCGCATCTACCGGCTCATCCTTCGGAGCGATGCCACCCCCAGGTCCTCAGGAGTTTGATCTGACACGTCAGCCTCCCCCCCGAACTACCGGGCGGAAAGCGCGTCGGTTAGGTTGGCTGCTGCCTGTCGCCGTCATGCTGATGATCGTTCTGGGCCTTGCTGGGCGGGCAGTCGGCTCACTCGACTTTGGTATCGGGCCACGGTGGGGCCCTGT
>JAADYZ010000091.1 GCA_010092775.1 Chloroflexota bacterium | reverse complement strand
GACTGATCGAAAAGGGCTACCACGTCGCCGTCTGCGAACAGGTGGGTAGCGAGCCAGTCAACGGTCTGATGCAGCGCGAGGTAACGCGCATCGTCACGCCCGGCACTGTTACCGAACCGGCGTTATTGAACGAGAAACGGAACAACTACATCATCGCTATTGCGCCGAAGATTGACGATGGGGGCGTCACGGCGGCTGGCTTGGCCTATGCCGACATCTCGACCGGTGAGTTTGCCGTCACGGAGCTAACAGAAGGTGACGTGGCCGGTCTGATCCAACAAGAGATCGCTCGCCTCTCGCCGCGTGAGTGTGTCCTTGCGCAAGGCATTGTCGATGAGGAACAGATCAGGCTGCCGGAGCAAGTCAGCCCGACACCGTTTCCCGATTGGCGTTTTGATCCGGTCACTGCGGCTGAGGCGTTGCGCCGACACTTTCAGACGGAGAGCTTGGCCGCTTTCGAAATTGAGGGCGCTGAGCTTGCAGCCTCAGCTGCCGGAGGCTTGTTGCAATATCTGCAAGACACCCAGCGCAACTCGCTTGATCAAATCCGTTCGTTGAGCCGCTACAGCACCACTGATTATATGGTGCTCGATGCTGCCACCCGCCGCAACCTCGAATTGACCGAGACGATGCGCGAGGGGCGCTCCAAAGGCTCGCTGGTCAACGTCCTCGATCGCAGTGTGACCGCGATGGGGGGACGGATGCTGCGGCGCTGGCTCAATCGCCCCTTGCTCGATATGGATCGCCTCAACCGTCGGCTCGATATTGTCGAAGCCTTGTTCACTGATGGGATGCTGCGGGTGCAGGTGCGCGAAGCCCTGCGCCAGATCAGCGATTTGGAGCGGCTGACCAACCGCATCATGATGGGCAAAGTTGGCCCACGAGAACTGCTCAGCCTGCGCGACTCACTCTACAGCATTCCGACTCTGCGCGGCTATCTGATTGGGCACAGCCAAACTCTGGCCGATGTCGCTCATCGACTCAACCCGGTTGATGATGTCGCGAACCTGATCGATCATGCCATCTCAGACGACACCCCCGCCACCCTTAACAACATCGGCGTCATCAAATCCGGTTTCTCGCCCGAACTCGACAGCATCGTCAACGACAGCGCCGACGCCCGCGCCTATATCAACAGTCTGGAATCTGTTGAGCGAGAACGCACCGGTATTAAGTCGCTCAAGGTCGGCTACAACAAGGTCTTCGGCTACTATATCGAGGTCACCAAGGCCAACACCGATGCAGTCCCCGAGGACTACATCCGCAAACAGACACTGGTCAATGCGGAGCGCTACATCACCCCGCAAATGAAAGAAGTCGAGGTGCGCTTGCTGAACGCTGAGGAAGAAATTCACGGCGTTGAAGTGACACTCTACCGTGAGGTGTTGGCCGAGGTCAGCCAATACAGTGACGCCCTGCTCGACACTGCCCGCAGCATCGCCCTGCTGGATGTCTGCGCTGCTTTGGCCGAAGTGGCTGCGCGGGAGGGCTTTGCGCGCCCGCATCTCACCCAGGACGATGTATTGTTCATTCGCCAAGGGCGCCACCCCGTGGTCGAGAAGCTGCTGCAAGGCGAGCGTTTCGTCCCAAATGATACGCTCTTCTCCGAGAGCGAGCGCATCCATGTGATCACCGGACCCAATATGTCGGGTAAGAGCACGTACTTGCGCCAGGTTGCCCTGATTGTCCTGCTCGCTCAGATCGGGAGTTATGTACCCGCGGAAGACGCGCAGATTGGATTAGTAGATCGAATCTTCACTCGCATTGGCGCTCAAGATGAGATTTACGCGGGTCAAAGCACCTTCATGGTTGAGATGGTCGAGACCGCCCTGATCTTGCAGCAGAGCACTCGGCGCAGCTTGATCGTGCTGGATGAGGTTGGGCGGGGCACCAGCACCTATGACGGGCTAGCCATCGCGCGGGCCGTATTGGAGTACATCCACAATCATCCGCGTTTGGGAGGAAAGACGCTCTTCGCCACCCACTATCATGAACTAACCGAGCTAGAGAACATTCTGCCGAACGTCATCAACTATCATGTTGCTGTCGCCGAGCAAGGCGATCAGGTGGTCTTTTTGCACAGCATTCGCCAGGGCAAAGCCGATAAATCCTACGGGATTCATGTGGCCGACCTAGCAGGCGTGCCCAAAAGCGTCGTTCAACGGGCAGCGGAAATTCTGGATGAGTTGGAAAGCCAGCACAACGTCTGGGCGATCTCCGGCCTAGAAGAGAATAATCCTCAGGGCGACGAACCCCAGCAGTTGAGTTTTGTGCAAGACGGGCCGAACCCTGTCATCGAAGAGCTGCGCAAGCTGCGCGTTGAAGAGATGTCTCCCATTGACGCGATCACTCGCTTATATGAACTCCGTCGGATGGTAACACCCGACGACTAGCAAATCGATCAACAAACGCTTCCGCGCCACTCACTGCCATACACCATCGCTTGCGGAGCGACGCAGATGATTCTCCTCTTACCGAATGCGGGGGGTGGTGTATGCTCATTGTCTATTGGTGTGTGGCCTGGCTGGCTGGTATTGGTCTAGGGCAGCAAGCAGGTTTGCCTGCCTGGGTGTGGGCGGCTGCCGCGCTGATCTTTGTCATTGTGGCGCTGCTGTCTCCGAAACAAACCTCTCTAATTGATCCCAAACCCTTCTGGCGAAGCGCGTTTAGCTGTGGAGCGGTCTTCGCTTTGGCCGCCCTGCGCTTGAGCTTGGCCAATCCTGCCTTTGATGAGACCGACGTTGCCACCTACAACGACGCTGATTTCGTCACCCTGCGCGGCTGGATCGTTGACGCCCCCGACATTCGCGACAACCACACCAATCTGCGGGTGCAGGCCGAATCGATTGAGGTGAATTTCGAACCGCATGAGGTCAACGGGCTGGTTCTCGTTCAAGCGCCACACAACGATGCCTATCGTTATGGTGATCAGGTGGAGGTGCGCGGCCAGATCAACACGCCACCGGAGTTTGAGGGCTTTTCCTATCGGGATTATCTGGCGCGGCAAGGTGTCTACAGCCTGCTTCAATTTACACAAGTGGAGATTCTGGAAGGTCGGCGGCGCGGAAGCCCCTTGCGGGCGCTTATGCTAGATCTCCGTACCGCAGCTAACCATGCTATCATCCGACTGCTACCCGATCCACAAGCCTCCCTATTGGCTGGGATTCTGCTGGGCATCGAATCGGGAATTAGCCCCGAGGTGCGCGAAGCCTTCAACGCCGTCGGTGCGACCCATGTGATCGCCATTTCCGGCTCCAACATGGCGATCTTAGGCGGGTTGATCCTGCTGATCACTCGCCGCTTTCTACCGGAGCGGGTCGCCATCGGATTGACCATTGGCGGATTGTTCGCCTATGCTAGCTTTGTTGGCGGCGACGCCGCGGTGATGCGCGCCGCCATAATGACCGCCGTTGGCCTATTCGCTACACAGGTCGGGCAGCGAGCCTGGGGGCTGACTTCGTTAGCCTTTACCGGCATGATCATGACCTTACTCAACCCTTTCACCCTGTGGGATGTCGGATTCCAGTTGAGCTTCCTGGCCACACTCGGCTTGATCCTCTTTGTTGATCCGCTGCAAATGTTGATGGAAAACGGACTTTCCGTCCTTCTGTCGGCTGAAAGGGCCAAGCAAATCATGGCCGCCCTATCAGATGCACTCGTCGTCACCATCGCGGCGCAGATCACCACCACCCCAATCATTGCCTATCACTTTGAGCGTTTCTCTCTTCTGTCGCTGCCGGTCAATCTCTTGATCATTCCAGTCCAGACGCCGTTGATGATCATTGGCGGAATTGGCGTGATCCTAGCGCTAGTGATCTGGCCACTCGGTCAAATCATCACCTGGGGCAGTTGGCTGTTCTTAAGCTGGACCTGGTGGATGGTCGATCTCTTCGCGCAGCTTCCCTTTGCCTCGCTGGAGGTGTTGAACCCTCAGCCAAACCTGGTGTGGGGTCTTTACATCGGGATGTTTGGCCTAGCCACCGTCGCCAATCAATCCGAGAAGCAGCGTGTGCGCTTCACGAATTGGCTGGGGCGGGCTTTGAGTACCAAGTTAGTTGCCGCAGCGGGGTTGATTGTCGCCGCGATCCTGGGTGCAGTGGCACTCTCGCTGCCTGATGGTCGGATGCATGTCACCTTCATCGACATGGGGGCGGGCACCTCTACCTTGATCGAAACACCCAGCGGACGCCACATCTTGATCGACGCTGGCAACAGCGGGCGGCGCCTGTCTACCGCCCTTGGCTCCGAGTTGGGATTCTGGGAACGGCGCATCGATCTCGTCATTCTGACCCAGCAGACCGAGAATCACATCGCTGGTTTGCCGCCTGTTCTGAACCGCTATGACGTTGATGCAGTGATGACCAACGGTGTCAACCGCAGCACGCAGCTTGCAGGTGAGGTCTGGCAAGGGCTTGAGGATGTCGGCGCACAAGAGGTTGTCGCTCAGCCTGGTATGACGATCCGAGTCGAAGACGGCGTAACGATTGAGGTGTTGCACACCCAGAGCGCAGCCCCTCGTGATGAGGATGATGCCGGGAACCCGGTTGTCCTGCTGATCACTTATGGCGACGCACTTTTCTTGATCCCAGGCGATTTACGAGAAGAAGGCTTGCGGGCCCTTTTGGCTCAAAGTCAACGCTGGCGGCTGGATGTCACAGTACTACAGATTCCACGCAGCGGCCACCGCGATGCCATCAATGCAACCTTTGTCGAGGCGGTCAATCCTCAGGTGAGTGTCCTCTCGGTTGACGAGGCGAATCGCTTTGACCTGCCACACCACGAGACCATGCTGCTGTTCGAGAACCTCGACAGCCCACTCTACCGCACCGATCAACATGGCACAATTCGGATGAGTACTGACGGCGGAAGCCTGTGGATTCGCACTGACCGTTGAGAGCGCTGAAATCGGAGCCGATCTCTTGACATTGACACAGTGTCAATCTGTAGAGTCTGGATCGTGATGCATATTTCTCAAGGAGCACAATAGACAACGTCCGCTCAAGATGGAACCAAAGCACTCGTAACCGCTCGTTTCTCAGCCGATGACGAGGCCCGCCGGGAATATCAGCAGAAATCGCGGCAGATCTTCAAGGCACACGGCCTGCCCCGTGCAGCCAGCTATCGTTCAGCCGACAGCCTGGCCGGTGAGCAAACACCTCATGACAGGGCCTGCGAGCAACTCGATGTCACGATCCTAACGGACTAGTTGCAAATCGCCAGAGCCGCATCAACAAGTGTCGAACGCGGCTCCGCGAAACGCTCTTGGCATAACCGCTCAAACGTGGTAAACCCTAGCTAAACGTCTGTAAATCATAAGAGACCCTTATGACACGCAAAGAAATCATCCGCCTGACCGCGCTCTCAAGCTGCGCCGGTTGAGCGTCTAAGCTGGCCCCAGAGGCCCTGGCGCAGGTTCTGCGCCCACTATCCAATCTATTTGACAGTGCTGAGCACCCTGACTTGCTGGTCGGGTTAGGTGTGCCGGATGATGCTGCGGTCTATCGCCTGAATGACGAGCAAGCACTGATCTTCACAACCGACTTCTTCACGCCGATTGTCGACGATGCCTTCCAATATGGCGCGATTGCGGCAGCGAATGCCCTCAGCGATGTATACGCGATGGGCGGCCAACCGCTACTCGCCCTGAATATCGCGGCCTTTCCCAACGATCTCCCACCTGCGCTGCTCGCAGAGATCCTGCGCGGTGGCGCCGAAAAGGTGCGCGAGGCCGGAGCAGTCATCGCGGGTGGCCACACAATCCAGGATAAGGAGCCTAAGGTCGGGCTGGCCGTCGTTGGCATGGCCCACCCCGATGCGCTGCTGACAAAAGCAGGCGCACAACCTGGCGATTTGTTGATCTTAACCAAGCCGATTGGCACCGGCACGATCACTACCGCTGGCAAGAATGATCAAGCTGAAGCCGAACACATCGAAAACGCAGTGCAGTGGATGACCCGCCTTAATCGGGCTGCTGCCGAGGCGGCTGTGGCCGCACGCGCCCACGCTGCCACCGACATCACCGGCTTCGGACTGTTAGGGCACGGCTTGGAGATTGCTCAATCGAGCGAGGTCAGCTTGCAGATTGATAGCAAGTCGGTCCCTCTTTTTGAGGGTGTGATGACCTATGCAGAAAAGTGGATCTTCCCAGGTGGGTCAGCAAACAATAAGGCGGCGTTTGAAGCTCACATTGAGGTGGCAGACCATGTTCCCGGCGAATTGGAGATGCTGCTATACGATGCTCAGACTAGCGGAGGCTTATTGATCAGCCTAGCAGATGAGAATTTGGAGAGGTTTGCTGCGGCGATGGAGGAGCGTACCACTCAGTGGTGGCAAATTGGTCGGGTGGCAGAACGGGGACCTGCCGCAATCATGCTGAGTTAAGTTGGTTTACTCGTCAATCGCCTCCACCACCGACCGAACGATGCGGCGTGTCCAAGACTCGGTGTCTATCACGACGGCGGCCGGCTTGCCGTAATCGGCGGGAATGGTATAAGCGCGAATGGTATGATCGTGGTCGGTTGGCACCTCTAGATCGGTATCGCGATGGACATGCCCACTCACGATAGCGCGCACCTTCTTGCGGGTCAGGACCGACTCACCGAGCGTGGCGTTGGCATAATACGCATCCGCGACACCTTGCTCCGGGAATTCGAAGTAACGTGTTGCTTCGCGGAATAACGGCACGTGCGTCACAACCAGAATATCGGTCACTTTTGGATCGCGCTCGAGCGCATCGAGGCGCTCCAGGAATTCAGCGCTAATCTTCTGTGCGAACTGCCGATCCGTCCAGCCCCAGGTAATAAAGCGCCCGTCATTGGAGATCATCGGCTTCATCTGCTCATACTCATCATCGCTGAAATCCAGCGCGCTTGACTTGCCGGAGTAATCGTACCAGGCCAGCGTCCCGCAGATCCCTAGCGAATCGATCACCATGTTTTGATAGTCGAGCCAGGTATAGCCTTGTGCATTGGCGACCGTCTTGAGCTGTGTGTCCCACAATTCTTGGCTAGTGTGCTGGCTGTTGAGCAAAAAGGGCCGATGCCAGACGTCATGATTGCCCGTCAAAGCGGCTCGCTTCTGGCACACCACACTGAAGATCTCTAGCCCTTTGCTAAACATGTCGAGCGGTTCGCCAGTATCACCCGCCATGATCATCAATTCGACCCCATCATCGCGCAGCATCTCGGCCAGGCGCTCAATTTGAGTGTGCCAGCCTTGTTGGTAGTGGATATCTGAGGTGATCGCAATCTTCATAATATTGTTTTCCGCCGCGTTATAGTTGGGTTAGGCTCGTCTTTGTGGGTGCGTTCTAATATAGCGAGTGATCGCGCTTTTGCGCAAACAGGCCAACAGATTGACCCGAGATGATCGGCAAGCTGTGCGCACCTGGGCAGTTGATGTATCATACAGTTGGATTTTGATTTGAGGAAGCGAAGAGATATGGATGACGAGCGTAACCCGGACGACTCCCTTGTTCCATCCTTCGATGATGATCCGGAGGAACAAGCGCAAGAGGAAAACGAACGCCCACCCAATCGCCTTGACCGGCTCATCAAAACGCGCAAGCGAGCCGAGCGCGAAGCCGAAGAGTGGAGCAACATCGAGCGGCAAGGTGGCCCCGTCCCTAGCCAAGACAAAGGCCCAACCGGGTTAACCCAACCCATTCCACCGCTGCCAGATAGGCCGACAACACAAAAGGCCGAAGACCCCGTTCAAGCACAGGGGCGCGGCGAGCCTGAATCGCCAATCGAACCACAGCAGAAAACCCCATCAAAGCGGCGCGGTGGGCGCAGGCCAGCCGGACCGCCGCCTTTTCCCCATCCAACCGACCCTGTTCCGCCACCAGCGCCACCTGAACCGATTCAACTGGATTCTGACGAACCCTCGACACCAGAACCGGCCCAAACTCCACCTTATGACCAGGACGATGCCCCAGACCTGTACAAGGT
>JAADYZ010000090.1 GCA_010092775.1 Chloroflexota bacterium | reverse complement strand
TTGTCTCGTGGTCTCGGAGATGTTTATATTAGAGAGGCCTACGATGCAGGCCTGCAACATTTCGGTGAGAGCCGCGTAGAAGAAGGTAGCCAGAAGGCTGATACGGCGCGTCTGGCAGGGCTGAACTCGATCCAATGGCACATGATTGGCTCGATCCAAAGTCGCAAGGCCAGGGAAGTGCCCGGGCACTTTAACTGGGTTCATTCATTGGATCGCATCAAAATCGCTCAGCGTCTGTCTCAACAAGCCGTTGAGGACGGTGTTATGCTCAAGGTGCTGCTACAGGTCAATTTGTCCGGCGAGCAGAGCAAGTCCGGCTTTGATCTTGCTGGCTGGCACGGACAGGATGATCATCCGGGCTGGCCCGAGTTTGACGAAGCAATCGAGACCCTGGCGAAGCTCCCGGGTTTGGACCTATGTGGCCTGATGACCATCCCGCCCTTTACGGATGATGCGGAAGACACCCGTTCGATCTTTGCGGCCATGCGGGCCTTGCGAGAGACCCTGCAAGCGCAGCGCTCAGACCTGACCTGGCAGCACCTATCGATGGGGATGAGCCATGATTATGAAGTCGCCATTGAAGAAGGGGCGACCATCATTCGAGTGGGTACGGCCATCTTTGGCCCACGTGTATAATCGCTAAAGTAAAAAGCTAAGGACAATTCAATACGGTGAACAACATCGTCGGACTCTTCATCTTTGCTGTCAACCTCTACACGTTCATTTTGATCGCTCGCGCACTGATCTCCTGGTTTAGGGTTGATCCTTACAGCCCGATTGTGCGCTTCCTGCATGACGCGACCGAACCGGTGCTCGCACCGATCCGTTCGGTGGTGCCGCCCATGGGTGGCCTTGACCTCAGTATTTTGATCGCGTTTATTCTGCTCTTCATCATCCAGAGCATTCTCCAGCAGCTATTATTAGTGGTATAATGCCCATAGACTGCACTAATAGCTGAAAAAAGAGAGCCACACTTATGCGTAATTATGACGACTTTAACATCACCGACGCGCGTCAGGGCGCCGCTCTAACCGTGAAGATTGTGCCCAAGGCCAACAAGAATGAAATCGTGGGCATTCAGACTGACGGTGCGTTGAAGATTCGCCTGATGGCTCCCCCGGTTGAAGGGCAGGCCAACGAGGAATTGATCAAATTCCTGGCTGCGTTCTTTGAGGTCAAGCCGGAAGACATCGAAATCGTGGCCGGTGTCGACAGCCGCAAGAAGCTGGTCAGCATCATGAATGTTCAGGCCTCGGAGATCGAGAAGCGCCTCAAGGACCTGGTTCCACAGGACCTGTCGCCGCAGGACGACGAAGGCGAATCCGAGTAAGTCCGTCTCCGCGAGGCAACCCGGCTCATGGTTCGGGCGACCCCTATCCGACAGTTGAAGTTTGCGCTAACCATCGTTCTGATCGTTAGCCTGTCGGCGTGCGTCTCGAGTACGTCGCCCTCACCGGTGCCGGCCTTCACCTTGCTCCCCACGGTGACCTCCGTCGATGCAGGCGCACCAACCGCAGAGGTGCTGCAAGCCACAGTGACGCCACTCCCAGCTACCCCCATTATCGAGGCAACGCCCACACCTGTTGTATCCACCGTTGAGGCCGCCCAGGACGTCGCTATCCAGACGCTTGCGGTACAGCTCAACGTCGGCGCAGATACCATCACGGTTTCACAGCCCCCGCTGCCGGTCCAATGGACCGACTCTAGCTTGGGCTGCCCGCAAACTGGTCAAACCTATACTCAGGTCATCACGCCCGGCTATGTTGTGATCCTGACCGTCGGACAGGTCGAATACCAGGTGCATACCGATCTAGGCGGACGGGCTGTCGTCTGTGAAACGCGCAGCGAAGATGGACAAACGAGCGGTGGCCCTGATCCCATCGTGGTTGAATTCATCGAGCAGGCACGCGCTGATCTGGCAGAGAGCCTCGGTGTGGGTCTAGATGAGGTCATACTCGTCAGCAGTGAGGCCGTTGATTGGCCTGATTCTCGGCTCGGCTGTGGAGACCCATCAGACGAGGAATTGGTGGATGTCTTGACCCCAGGCTACCGCATCATCCTGGCAGCCGGCGAGCAGCGTTACAACTATCACGCCAATCAAAGCCGCATCTTCTTGTGTGCATCTCCCCTGATTGGAGAAGGCGACGCGCCCTGAGGTCGCTAGACCACGTTGGGTAAGGTTTGTCCAGTCGCCCGACCGATGACGGCAATCGCTCGGAAAGCGGCATCTCTGATCTCGGCGCGTGGATCGCCCAACAAACGGTATAGCTGCTGTACTGCATCAACAATGCCTAACGCAGCCAAGGTTTCAATCGCAGCCAACCTCATCTCGTCTTCATCGCCTGCCAGCAAGTCAAGCATATCGTCGATGCTGGCTTGGTCTCCGCTGCCAGCGTATTCATGCCACTCGATCAGCCAGTCCAGGCGCTCTGGCATAGGGAGAGGCCGCGGCAGGTCCAATCCCAATGGCGCGTCAACCTCACCATTGTGACGTTCCATCATTGTGGTGGCGGCGACTCGCACGACCCACTGATCGTCGCCCTGCGCCTCATCGATGATCCGCCAGGCCCAGGGCAAATCCACCAGTTCAAGCCCATACAACGATGCTTTGCGCGACTCGGGGTCAGGTTCATCCATCGCATCGCGCAGCACAGCATGACCCTGCCCGCCGATGTCCGCGGCCATCATCTCCGCGACGGCCCGTCGCACTAACTCATTGCTGGTGACAAAGGCTTGAGTCAGCATGTCCAATGCGTTGGGCGTCTCTAATGCGGCCAATGCCAGCGTAGCAGCGATCTGAACGACTACGTTTTCATCCTTCAAGCGATCATCCAGTTGGGGCGCGTTCTCAGCACTGCCAACCGCACCCAGGCCAAACGCACTAATCGTCCGAATCGTTGGGTCAGTGTGCTGTAGACCCTGTACAAATAGTTGGATGGTGTCGCGCCCGCCCAGGTGAACTAGCGCTGCCATCATGCGCTCGCGGCTGCCTGGAAAGGCCGCGGGCTGCAAGTAGGCGCGCCGCAATCGACTTTCGATGTCGAGGCGTGCCGCATCAGATGGCCCTAGTGGCGCAGCCCAGCGGGCCAAGCGCAAGTACTGCGTCAGTCCGAGGTCAAGCGGCTGCGCCAGCAAGGCGTCGATCACACCGCTGATGTCAGCGATCTGTGCGAGTACCGCAATCGTCTGATCATGATGGCCGCCCGGCCTTAGCAATGGCTCAATGCTGAGGCCCTGCGTCGTGCCATCCAACGCGACGAGCGCGCGGATGGCGTTATGGGTGAAGGTCAGGCGCTTGTCGGCGCGTTGAGTCAGGAGGAGGCTGGCCCCCACCCAATCGTATATGACGTCAGCGGGGTTGAGTGTCAGTTCCTGCTCAGTTGCAAGGGCTTCAATCTGAGCACCGAGCGTTTCGAACGGAATGCCACGCTCCTCCGCGATTTCCTGTTGCGCCAGCTTGCGCAAAATCTCAATGAGTTCTGGATGAGCGTTGATCCGCTCGAAGTAGCCACGATACCAGCCGATTTGCCCGCTACCTGGATCGGTTTCCGAGAAGACCGACCACAGCTTCAAACTCATATCGAAGGGAGACAGGCCCCTCACGTGGCGAAGCACTCGCACCAGCACGTCATCAGTGGGCTGGGCTGCCAGTGGATTCGTCCGAATGTCTGCCCAGGCATCGGCCCACAAACGGGCCAGTTCCGTGTGTTCACGCTGACCCCAGGGTAAGGTGAACACCGCTGTAAAGCCCACCCGCTGCAGGTCGGCATAGCCTTCGCTGGCTGCACTTACGACGATCTTATTACCGGGATAGGTGGCGATTAATGCGTTCAGCCAATCAACCACCCTGAGCTGCTGCTCGTCGCCGATCTCATCCAAACCGTCAATCAGGATCGCGCCACGCCCTTCACTGAACTCGTTCCGCAGGGACGGGAGAGCCTGCGCCGCCACAAACTTAAGCCCGGCCCGTGCAGCGTCAAACAGCGGGTCGAGCACGTCTGGCTGGCCAGCGAGTCCGCCACTGGAAAACACCAGGTCATCAGCATGAACCAGGATAGGGGTGCGTTTGCTTGAAACGAGCGCCCCCTCCTGCTCGTCTTCCGTCTGGCGTGCAATCAGTATTGCGATGAGGGCAAGGCTAACGCTGCGCCCGCTGCCTGGCTGACCTAACAGGGCAATGTAATCCGGGCCACGCAGCAGCTTCTGGAGTGGGATACCCGGCAACTTATAGGCCGCTAAGTACGTCGGTAATTCAAGAATCAACGGGAGCAGCGTCAAGGGGCCATCATAGGCGCTGGGGGCGTCGTCTGCCTCAGGAGCAAAGGGCGCATGATCCATGATAAAGCGCGGCATCACGGCGATTCGCTCCAATGGAACTCTGAAACCAGCCAGATGCAGCGTGTTGGCATACTCAATCACCCCTTCGCGGTAGCGGCTGGCTAATCCTCGACTAACCCGCTGCCCCGCAGCTGCGCCCAGGCTGGCCAATTGCTCACGCTGGTTGAAGATCAGCACACCTGCGCCAATCGCAAGGCCAATGCCCACCAGCAACGGAAGCCAACTCAGTATGGTGTTGATCATGGGGTACCCTCGGTCAGCCCTTCAACGAGCCCTAAATCACAATGGGGATGCGGGTGCAGTTCGAACACGGCACGATTTCGCCACGTTTGATCTTGCGGTAATCGTTGTCAAAGAACTCGACGCCACAAACGCCGCAATGCGGCCCATCGGCTACGGCGACAGCGATGCCCGTCTTACCCTTGCGCAGGCGATCATAATGGCTGAGGTGCTCTTGGCTGATCTTCGGGCGGACCTCGCTAATCTCAGCGTCAAGGTCGGTCTTTCGGGCTTCCAGGGCAGCTTGTTCCTCGGTAAGCGCCTCGAGAGACTCGGTATTCTCCGCGAGAACAGCAGCATGCGCCGTCTTGGCTTCGCTGAGCTTCTCCTGCCATTCATCGGCCCGCATCATGGCTTCTAACAGCGGCTCCTCGGCTGCGTCATAGCGATCGCGATATTCTTTCATCTTGTCTTGCAGCTCGGTCAACTCACGTGGGTTCTTTACGGCGCCCGAGTAGAGGC
>JAADYZ010000089.1 GCA_010092775.1 Chloroflexota bacterium | reverse complement strand
GATGGCACTGACCAGCGACGCCATTAGCCATACCGTTTTGTTGGGTATCGTCACAGCTTTTATCGTGATGACAGCCGTATTCGGTCTGGAACCCGATCTCTCGTCTCCCTGGTTGATCATCGGCGCTGCTGCGGCTGGCGTTGGTACGGTTGTATTGACCGAACTCCTGTACAAATCAGGCCTTGTCAAACAAGATGCAGCCCTCGGATTGGCCTTCCCGCTGCTCTTTGCCATCGCGGTGATACTGGTGTCGCGCTATGTCGATGACGTTCATCTGGATGAAGATGCCGTCATGGTCGGAGAGATTGGTGTGGCCTGGGCCAACGCCAACACCCATTGTGTGGAAAACTGCGGGACCGTCACTGTCACCATCAGCCCCGATGACCCGCGCGCTGAATTCAATCGCCGCTGCACGAATTGTGGCGACGGGATCAGCCCGCGCGATGAAGAGGCTGAATTCGCCGAGTTCTGCACCAACTGCGGCACATTTCAGGCCATACAAGGCGATCAAGTTGAGGTCTTCTGGCCCAAGTCCATCACCGTGATGATGTTGTTGACCCTCTTGACCATCGGCTTTGTCCTCGTATTCTATAAAGAACTCAAACTCTCGACCTTCGACCCAGCCCTTGCTGAAGCCTTGGGCTTTCGGCCCACAGCATTGACCTACACCCTAATGGTGATGGTGAGTTTGGTGGCAGTCGGTGCCTTCGATGCAGTTGGCTCAATCCTGGTAATTGCCTTCTTCATCATTCCTCCCGCGACGGCCTACCTCCTGACGGATCGGCTTTCGATGATGTTGGCCATCAGCGCAGTCATTGGGGTACTTGGGGCATATTTCGGCTATGATCTTGCGCGGGGCAGCTTCTTTGGGGTGCTGCAAATCGACTCGGTCCTGGTGGCCCTCAACAATGGGTTCAACTTAGGGCTATTGGAAGACTGGGATTCGTCCATCTCGGCATCAATGGTCATCATGATGTTTGTCTTCTTCGTCGCCGCCTGGATTCTGTCTCCTAAGTATGGGCTGGTCTCAACGTTGATTCGTCGCCAGACACAGCGGCGTGCCTTTGAGCGGCAAGTTGTCTTGGGGCATGTCCATCGGCACCAGCACAGTCATGATGCGCGTGAGGAACTGGCCTCTTCTACCCTGTACCAACACTTTCGCTGGCCAGCGCCCAAAATGCAGCGCATATTACAGCAATTGCAGAACACCAAGTTAATCCAAATCGATGGCGGTCAGGTCGCGCTGACCGCCCAGGGGGAAGAACGTGTGCGTCAATTCCGCCAGACGCAGCTCGCCAGGCAAACAAGCAGCGATTAACCCTTCCCAGACAGGTCATCGAAGGTGAGACCAATCCCCTCTTGCTCAATCCAAGCCATCATCTGCTGATGCAGGTCGGCTGAAATCTGTTCGTAGCCAGCCTGGCCAAAGACGTTGCGCGTCTCATCCGGGTCGTTCGCCAAATCGAACAAAATCTGGAAGTCCTGCCCTTCAATCTGGCTCTTGACGAATTTGTACGGCCCTTGCCGCAGCATCCGTCCATCAAAATTGCTTGCGTAGAGGGCTGAAAAGTCGCCATCCGGCTGACCGTAGCAGCGCGCCTTGAAGCTGCGCCCGTCGAGGCCAGTAGGAAGACCCACCCCGCATAAATCGAGGATGGTCGGCATCACGTCTTGTGTCCCAATCAGACTCGATTGATCCACCGCACCCGGTGTGATCTTTCCGGGCTGCTTGACAAGCATCATCGTTTTTGCGGATTCCTCATAGAAGATCGTTTTGGAGATCAGATGGTGGCTGCCCATCATCTCACCATGATCGGTGGTAAAGATAACGATTGTATTCTCCTCCAGCCCAGCGTCGCGCAGTGCATCCAACAAGAGTTCGACAAACCAATCGGTCTTTTCGAGCAAGAGGTAGTAGGCCGCCAGATAGCGCTTCCACTGATTCTCATCCCAGTCATGAAGCTCTTCATACATATATTCGCCGTCACGCTGCATTCCCGGAATCGCTGGCGCATGATGGTTACTGGGGAAATCAGGACGCTGCTTGAAACGCAAATAGAGTTCATCATCGGTACGGCAGAAGAATATCGCGTCAGCGATGGTGGCTCCCTGCACTTTACCACCTAGAACCTTGCAAATATCGTGCGGATTGATCAGAGAAAGCGTCATGTAGAAGGGTGCATCGTGCGGCTGCTTGATGAACGCAATCGCGTCGCGAGTGAAGACTTGATCAAACACGGAGCCCTCAGCCAACATGCCACCAGCCGAGTAGGCCATGCTGCCAAATTGGTCAATTGCATTCCAGCCATAGCCGCCAGCATGCTCCTTACCGAAGTATGCTGTGATGTAGCCAGCACGCTTCAACTCGCTCCCCAAAGTCGGCAAATTGTCCAGGGTCGGGACCTGCCCCAAACGCTCCATGTAGACTTCTTCGTTATTGAGCATCATATTATGATGGGGCATCAAGCCGGTGAAGATCGTAGCACGGGCTGGTCCGCACAAAGGGAATGCACTGTAGCTCTGGGTGAAGCGTATTCCCTCACGTGCCAACCGATCGATGCCTGGCGTCTGAATGACGCCATCGTATTGCCCCGATCCATCAGCGATTCGAGTGGACCATTGGTCGGCAATAATCAGAATGACATTGGGCTGGTCGTCCATTGATCACGTCTCCTCATTGGAACAATCGTAGTCCGACCATTATCACGCCGAAGCTAACCAGAAACAAACAGGTAAGGGGGGTGACCCTCACCAAAGGATGTCTATTATGCTTTGTCTACCCACTTAATCGGAGAAAGCAACCTCGAAGGCACAGCGCCCGGCCCCCGTCTGGCAGGTGATCAGTGGGCTGCCGTTTTGGAGGACCTCGAAGTCTTCGTCGTTCCAGAAGACAACATCGGGCGGCACCGATACCACCGACACGACCACTTCGCACTCATCGGGTGTTCCGGGATAGGTGTCATCATTGGCAAACGCAACGAAGCAGTGCTTCGCTGGGATTGCTGCAAGAACCGTCCCGAAGTCCATGAAGACAGCCCAGCTCTCAATACGCAGCTCATAACCATTTGCGCCCAACAATGAGATACCAGAGAAGTCAACCGGCTGATCAGAGGTGTTGGCCAGCACCAAACGCCGATCATGATGAAGGACGCTGGCATTGAAATGATCTAAATGCCCATCTTCACGTTGATCCAACACGATCTCATGGTGATCCGCCGAAGCTTCGCGGAGCAGTTCCGTTGGGATGCCTTTGATGATGCCATCCTTTGGATAGGTCTCTGGCAGCCAGGCGACATCTAAGGTGATGTTCACTTCGACACGCGTTTCATGCACGCCGTCCGTGAGCACAATTGTGAAGTACTCTAGATCGTTCGGCGGGTCAATCGTCTCATGGTAGGCCTGCCAATGTGTGTCATCTGTAGGAGCATCGAGGGTCCCTACAATCTGTAAATGAGTGGGCGTAATGATCCAATCGCCGCCAGCCGCATACTTTGAGTTCTCCGAGGAGACGTACACATGGTGAGAATGCGGATCATAAAGCGCGGTTAGCCGGTCTGGCTGGGAGCCGAACAAGATCACGAAAATCGACCCCCAAGTGTGATCCTGAATGCCGATCCCAACCTCTCGGAAGGCGGTGTTTTCAATTGTTTGCCGATGAATCGGTGAGTTGAACCACCAGTTGGTCGCAGAGGAAGGCGAAGCACCAATATAGACGACCTCTCCGCCTTCAACCTGATCGGTGTTCAGATAGGTTGGCCAGCCAGCAGCGCGCAAGCGATCAAATGGTTGAGAGCCATCAGCGCCAATATGCACGTCGTCTGGAATATCGGACTGCGACGCTAGAAAATCTGCTTGCACCTGTGCCAACTCCGCCAAGGTGTTGTTGAGGTGCACTGGCCAAGCACCCACGGATAGGCGCCATTCATTCACCAGTGCCAGCACTTCCACCTCGCGCGGATCATGCCACTCCAATTCGACAGGCTCAAGATTGATTGGCGTGGGCTCAGGGGGAATGGGCGTTGCGGTTGGGGCTTCGGCCACCTCATCACTGGCCTCTTCGGTTGGGGCCTCTGTTGCTTGCGGAGCGGGCGGCGTCCAAGTGGGATAGGCTGTGTAAGTAGGCAAGGGCACAGGGGTTGCAGGAGAAGTGGCGCCCGGCACCATCGTTGCGCAGCCCAATGTCACTAGAAAGAGAACCACTACGGCGGAAGTGGGTTGGAATGATCGTCGCATGAGTTTGCCCCTCAGCGCCTACATCATAGCTTGGCATATAAGAATCGTTGGATCTACTGTACCTATTCTTAGGTTAGCCTATCACTAGAATAGATGTCAATTGGACTTCCACGCGGATTGCATTATGACGTGCCCCCAAGACCCATACTCAAGAGTAAGCTCCTCATTCGGGCAAGGTCAGCGTGATCTCCGCAAGGGAGATGGTGTCCAGCCCGGCGAGTGAGGTCAGGCGACCACCTTCCAACGTGTAGAGTCCAGCCATCAACTGGTACCTACCAGGTGGCAGACTGGCCAGCGACAAGCTGAAGTCACCGCGCACTGCCTCGCCGTCCGCCCATAAGCTGCTGGGGTAGGCCACACCGCCCGGCGGACCATCAAACTGGGCCACTAGCTCGCCTGAGTCATCCAGTAGATGAATAAACAAGGTAACGTCGGCAGAAGGTGCCCTTTCAGCCTGCCACGCCAACGCAACCGCCAGGTTTTCGTCCTGCTGCTCAACAGCGTAGCCCAGCAGCTTATACTCCGCTAGCCTGGCGTCGCTCTCGATCAGATCGGTCAATACTGGAGCAGGGAGAGGAACCTTCAGCCGAGCCGCTACTTGCCAAACCAACCCGCCACTTGTCTCATCTTCCACAGCAATCTCGGCCGTATATAGGCCAGGTGTCAGGTCTTCTCTGAGCAGCATAGTGTGGTAGATTGTAAAGCCTTCGTCAGTTGGCCAGAGATCGGCGCGGTAGTGCCTGTCGTTCTGCCCGGCCAGTGAGCCGTCCCAACTGAGCAGGCGCAAGCTTATCCGCTGATCGGCAGTCATGGGCTGACTGAGCTGCCAGGCGCTTTGCAGACGCAGAGGCTGGCCCGCTACGAGTGTTTGCCCTTCCACGTCCGCCAGCAAGCCAGTAAGCAGCAGTCGATCCCCATAGCTGACCGGTGGGGCAACCAGTGGCATCATCGGCAGGGCGTCGCGCTGACGTTGGTAAATGACCAGAGGGCTGCGCAAGTAGCGATCATCCACCACACGATGCCGCTCATCATAGAATGCTTCGAACCAACTATCACCCGCCAATGTATGACCAAAAAGGGAAGCGGAGCCGGACACTTGGCTCAGGACGAGGTAGTCGGGCATGTAATGGGGCAGCCACCAGTAGATATCACCTCGGCTGATGGCCTCTGTCACGGCTGGCTGCAACAGTCCTAGGTAATCCACCATTGGCCGCTCAGCATAGTAGCCAATCTGGCCGACTTCTGCTACACCGATCACAGCGCTGGGCGCGGTGTTTTCCTTCAGCCACTCGCCCGCCTCGCGGTAAATCTGCCAGTCGATCACGGCCAACATAGGGGCTTCGGCCACCTGGTAAGTTGGCTCACCCTGCCGCATCCCCTCACTAATTGCGAGAAGGGAACCAGTCGCTGCGAGTGTCAGGCTGAGCAGTGCCAGCGAGCCTGCCAGATAGGCGGGCCGTTTGGTCGCCGCCATAGCGTTCACCCCCAACGCGAACAAGGCAGCCAAGGCGGGCAGGAGCGGCGTGTAATACCATCGATAGGGTGCGACCCCCAACACCAGGTAAGCTAGAATATGGAGCAGTCCCCAACTCAAGAAGATCAGCGCTGCTGGATGAGCCAGCGGACGGCGCATCAGTGTCAACAGGCCACCGCCAGCGATCAAGGCGGTCAGCAGCCAGCCCGGCGACTGGATCACGAGCGCCTGGCTGAGCATGCCCAATCCGGTCAGGAAGTTGGTGCCGACTCCCAGTCCGGTGATGCCAAGCGCCGCTTGTGCCGACTTTGCACCCAGGGTTGCCGGCAGCGGGCTATCAAAGACCAGCCAGGAGAAGGCGAGCCAGGGCAGCAAACTCACCGCAAATACAGCTCCTTCGACCAGCGGCACTCGCCGTTGCAGAAGCAGGCTATGTAGGCCGAGCACGCCAACCAAGATCAGCATGTCGGGCCGCGTGAGAGTGGCCAGCCCGATCAGGAGGGCGGCTAGCAAAGGCTTCTCATCAAGGTAGACTACTACTGCCGCGATCCCCAGGGCAAGCTGCAACGGTGTTTCCAAGCCCATGGTCAGCCATAGCAGCGGGAATGACGCGTACAGTAGGCCGCCACAGAGGGCTGCTCCCCAGCCATAGGTTGGGCGCATGAGCAGTGCCAGCAGACCGCCCCCCAGGCCGATGGCCAGGCTTCCCACGACGCGTCCGATCAGCGGGGGACCGAAAGGCAGCAGATGAGCTAACCCAGCTAACAACAGCGTGTAGAGTGGGTTGGTCGTGCTCAGCACCCATTCGCCGCTGTTGTAGACGAAGCCAGCGCCTTCGGCCAGGTTCCGAGCGTAACGATAGGTGATAAAACTGTCATCCAGTCGAAAGTCGCGCAGCAGCAGCCCAATCGCCAGGGCCAGCAATGCAGGGGCCAGCAGTAGGATCACACTTCGATAGTGGGAGAAGGTTGGTGACTGCATGCCGCGGATTGTAGCGTCCTGTCCCCGTCTGACACAAAACAGCCCACGAATATTCTTCATGGGCTGCTTGAGGTGCCAATCTCGAGGCTTGATCCTTCCGGATCATCCCCGATCCATGCAGAGAGCGTTTGCTATATGCACCTGCTGATTTAACCCTTCACCGATCCGGCCATCAGACCGCGCACGAAGTAGCGTTGCAGACCGAAGAAGACGACCAATGGCAAGATCATCGTGACAAACGCACCAGCCGTCAGCACGTGCCAGTCTTGTCCACGCGAGCCCACCATTTCAGAGAGGCGCGAGGTCACGATGGTAACATCGGGCCCTGTACCCAGGAACACCAAAGCGACAAGCAAATCGTTCCATACCCATAAGAATTGGAAGATGGTGAAAGCTGCAATCGCCGGGACACTTAAAGGCAGGATGAGTCGCGTGAAGGTCGTGAAGTGTGATGCACCGTCAATTGACGCAGACTCAATAATCTCACGTGGCAGCGATGCAATATAGTTGTGCAGCAGGAAGACGGCCAGAGGTAGTCCAAAGCCTGTATGCGCCAACCAAACGCCCAGGAAGGTGCCATTCAATCCGATTTCACGATAAACACGTAACATCGGAATAAACGCCATTTGCAGAGGAACCACCAGAAGACCGACCACAATACCGAACATCAGGTCACGTCCGGGGAATTTCATCCAGGCAAAAGCGTAGGCTGCGAAGGCTGCAATGGTGATGGGAATCACCGTGGCAGGGATGGTGACGAGCAAGCTGTTGAGAAATGCTGTTCCCATCGCATCGGCGGTAATCACATCAACATAGTTCTGCAGCGACCATTGCGTGAAGTCGAATGGATTGGCAAAGACCGTCCACCACCCGCTGGTTTGGATTGCATCAGCGGAGCGGAAGGAACTCACAAACAGCCCAAAGGTGGGGAGTGTCCAGATGAACACCAAAAAGATCAGCGTGATCTGTACCGGCGTGCGACGCAAGAAACGGCGGAAGTTGGCGGCGGCAGTCCCCTCAGACTCCGCAACGGTACGTTGGCTTGGGTTTAACGTGCTCATCGTGCGTATCGCTCCTCTTGCCATCTACGAATATTGTTGATGATGACGGGGATCACCGCCAGAAACAGAATCACCGCGAGGGCGCTGCCCATGCCAAAGTCGCGCCACCTGAACATCTGCATGTACATCTCATTAGCGATCACCTGGGTGGCGAACTGACCGCTGGTCATCACGAAGACAATGTCAAAGACCTTGAGTACCAAGATCAGGATTGTAGTAGCCACTGTCAGAATGGTCGTGCTGATGAAGGGTATCGTCACCCTGAAGAAGGCTTGGATTTCGGTTGCGCCGTCAATACGAGCCGCTTCGAGTAGTTCGCTGGGGACGCCCTTGATAGCCGCTGAGATAATGACCATCGCAAAGCCGGTTTGCAGCCAGATCATAATAATGATCAGCATCAAGGTGTTGAGCGGAATCCCAACGGTGACGCCTAAAAGATTGTCGAAAAAGGCGGTGACTCCGGGTATATCGATCGATCGCTTCGTGATCCAGGCGACCGGCTCGCCACCCAATCCGGTCCAGATCGCGTTCAACAGGCCAATCTGCTCGGTCCCCTCAGGTTTGAACGCATAAACGAAGCGCCAGATCACACTCGCACCCACGAAGGAGATTGCCATTGGCATGAAGATGAACGACTTAACGACTGGCTCCCCCTTAACCCGGTCAGCCAGAACAGCCACCAATAGTCCAAACCCTACCGCAAATGCGGTGACAAAGATCAACCAAATGATGTTGTTGCGGAAGATGAGCAGGAAATCGCCATCGGTGAAGGCTGTAACGTAGTTTTCTAAGCCAACGAAACGGCTTGAGTCTCGGTTGAAGAGACTCAAGTAGAGCGTGTTTATCGTGGGATACACCAGAAAAGCGGTTAGGACCGCGATAGCTGGCCCAACGAAAACGAAGGGACGGATCGCACTGGCAATGCGGATCGGCAATTGGGTGACCAGGTTATCCGAGAAGAAGAAAAGCGCCCAGATGCCAAAGACACCGACCGCCAAGGCAACGGCGGCAATGGCCAGCCGAGGAACTTCCTCGCTGCTCATGAAGTTGAAACTCCACCACAGCACCAGGATGAGCCCAACCACCCCCACAATCGAAATAGCAAGACGCGCGATGTCGACTTGCCCGGTTACAACATCGCTGCGTTGTTCGGCTCTCTGCATGATAAGACTCCTTTAAACCCTAACGATCTTAGAAAGGATGGGCAGGCGGCCTGCCGCCTGCCCATCCCAAAGACATCTAAATCCTATTCTTCTGGCCAGTTCGCTTGAACATCAGACAATACTGACTCGATGTCCTCACCACTGACCCAGTCCACCATCGCAGTCCAGAAAGTGCCTGTGCCGACAGCACCCGGCATCAAGTCAGACGCATCGAAGCGGAAGGTGGTCGCGTTCTGCAAAATCTCGGCGTAGCCACGGTCTGCCGAAGTCGGATACCAATCCAGGCTTGAGTCGTTGTGCGGGCTAACGAAGCCACCGGCCTCCACCCAAGCGCGAGTCGAGCGGCCTGTGGTCAGGTATTCCACAAACTGGCGCACCTCAGGACGGTCATTGAACATGCCATAGATGTCGCCAGCACCCAGCACTGGGCTACCCAATTCAGGGCGATCCGCCAGCGGCGGCAGATAGAAGAAGTCAACGTCACCATCTTCGCCAATGGTGGAGCCCTCTGGGAAGAAGCCAGGGATAAAGCTCGCCTGACGATGCATCATGCAACCAGGCGGTTCTTCAAAGAGGGGAGCAGGAGCATCACCAAAGGGAACAGTCAAGATAGCATCTGTACCACCCAGAACATAGTCTTCATTAAAGAAGATTTCGCCGACCAGTTCGGCAGCTTCAACCACTTCCGGTGAGTCAAAGGGGAGTTCATTGGTCACCCATTGATCGTAAACGGAGGGCTCATGGAGACGCAGCATGGCATCTTCCATCCAGTCGGTGGCCACCCAACCCGTCGCGCCAGAGCTTTCCATGCCGATGCACCAGGGGGTGCGGCCATCAGCAACCATCTGGTCACTCAATGCGATCATTTCCTCCCAGGTTTCTGGGAATTCATAACCGGCGGCATTCCACTCTGCAACTGGGTACCAGACCAAACTCTTGACGTTAGCACGATGCCAGACACCAGCCATAATGCCATCCATCGTCGCGAGATCGAGCCAGGACTCAATGTACTGCTCTTCAAGGTAAGAACGCTCCAGGAAGCTGGTGACGTCAACAATCTCACCCTGGGAGACAAAGTCAGCCAACAGGCCAGGTTGTGGGAAAGCGGCCAGGTCTGGCGGGTCGCCACCCTCGACGCGAACGGTAATCAGGGACTCAAAGTCACCCGAGCCTTCGTAAACAATGTCAATACCGGTTTCTTCTTCAAAGGGCAAGACAGTCGCCTCGAAGCGCTCAGCATCGACGTCTACAAATGCACCAAAGACCGTCACAGTTAGGTCTTCGCCAGCGGCTGCATCGTCGCCGCCATCATCGCCACCGGCTGAGTCGTCTGCCGAGTCGTCAGCGGCTGGCGCGGCGCATGCGGCGAGCACCAAGGAAGCCGCCAAGAGCACACCTAGAATAGATAGGTTTTTCTTGCTAATCATTGTTCTTCTTTCTCCATGGCATAGGTATCGTTCGGAACTAGGATCCCGGAAAGGGGAAGGACTGTAGCTATACAACCTCCTTTGCGATGTACATGCCTACAACGCAGATCGGCGCAGTCAGATTGGGTAGATGGCTACATCAACGCCATAAGTTGAGTGGTGTCACGAAATGTGGGGGTGTGAACAAACACAGCAATCATTCTGGCTTTCGCTATAGGCCTCAACAATCGACTGCGGTGAAGAAAGGTGTGAATTCTGATGAATTCCCATCAGAATAGCTAGATTATGCAAGAAGTGATGTATAATTGCAAGCGCTTACACTGATTTCAATGCGATCGTTCGCGTTACCACTCAAAACAAACGGCTCGGAAAGACTCAGCGAATGGCAGACACCGTCACCATAGAAGACATTGCCCGACGCTCGGGCGTCTCAACGGCGACAGTCAGCCGCGCCCTGCGCGGACTCCCCAATGTTTCACCCGCCACACGCGACCGTGTTCAACGTGTGGCCGCCGAGTTGAACTACTCCCTCGACAGTCGAGCGTCACGCTTGGCTAGTGGCCGCAGTATGACGGTCGGCGTGGCTGTGCCAATGGCAGGGCAGTGGTTCTTCAACCAACTTTCGACAGCCATTGAAGCCTTGATGTTCCTGAATAACTATGATGTTGTACGCTATGTGCTAGTGGGGCCACACGAGCAAACCCTGTTGTTCCATCAGCTTGCGACCAGCAAACGCGTCGACGGACTCATCATCTGCACCGTTGCGTTAACCGACGAAGATGTTCAATTGCTGCAAGACTTGCAGCTCCCCGTAGTTACGATTGAGAAAGAGACCCCCCACTTCCCCTCGGTGACCTGCGACAACACGGCGGCGGCTGAGGTCGCGGTGCGCCATTTGATCGAACTCGGACATCAAGACATTGGTTTAATCACCGGTTTGTTTCAAGACCCTATGGGTTTCACCATCCCTCAAGAGCGAACCGATGGCTATCTAAAGGCACTAGCTGAGTACAACATCCCTTTTCAAGAACGCCTTCGTATCGAAGGCAACTTCTCAGCGGCAGGAGGGGCCGAAGCTATGGCCAAGCTGTTGGCCTTGGATAGCCCCCCCACCGCTGTGTTTACCCTATCTGATGAGATGGCTATTGGTGCCATGAAGACTATTCGTGACGCCGGTCTGCGCATACCGCAGGATATCTCGATCATTGGCTTTGACGATTTCTATCTCTCTGAGTATTTGGGCTTGACCACCATTCGCCAGTCCGTCTCGCAGTATGGCGAGACCGCTGGGGCTATACTGCTGGAATTGATGGAAAACCCAGACAGCCCTCACGTTAAGAGCATCGAGCTACCAACCCAGCTCATCATTCGTGACACAACGGGCCCACGCCCTTGACATGGAGTCTCTATGCATTTCCGCGTCGTCAGTATTCCCCTCAACCGCCCCGACATTCTCGGCTTTCTGACACCACCGCCTGCCCAGGTGCGGGGTAGGGCACTCCACATCCTGGATCAACTCCCGACCGAAGCCAGCTATCGTAGCTGGCTCAACCGCTTACAAACCCAACCTGACCTGGCGACACTGCTGAGCATTCACCATCCTCTGAATAACGTGATCATGACGCACACGGATCGCCTGGTGCCGGTCGAGTTTCTGCTGAACGAAGCGGACTATCTCACGCGTAACTTGGGTGGCTGGGCGCCCATTTACTTCGCAGTGATCGCAGCGGACGAACCCTGGACGCATGATCCGCTGCTGAAGCACGCTCGCATTCTGGCGGACTACGGTCCTGACATCCGCAGCCTCGGGCCGGACATCGATTTGGTCCAACAGCGCATGGTGCAGGAAATGGGCCTGGAGACGTCAGAACTGATCACCAGCATTCGGGTTCTTGCCCAGGGGCTTGACGCTGTCGTTGGCGAAGGCTGGGGGCGCACAGCGGCGCAGGTCGATTGGCTGCTCAGTCAACTTGCCCAAGATGCAGGGCCTCCACTGCTTTGGCTCTATGCTCTGCTGGATCGGTTGGTACGGATAGAGCAACACCGCCGCAGCGCCCGCGCTGACGGCGATGAAGAGAATGCAGGTCACATTGCACAATGGCAAAACCAATTGGAGCAGGAATATGGGTTAAACCTGATCCTCAAAGGCGAGTACATCATGGGGCGACACCGTCGCAGCACCATCCTGCTTGCACCCCACCTGGGTGTGGTTATCAAACAACCTGGCTTAGAGCCTTTCCACGAAGCCGAGTTAAGTGCGCATATCCACCAGGGCCAAGCTGAAAACTGGCCGCGACTGACCCACAATGGGGTTTTGGTCACGGCGGCAGGGCGCGTCCGTTTGATTGTCGAAGACGGCTTGGTCGAACGCCTGAGCGGGGTCTTCGATCACGACATTCGGCTGTCAACCGTGATGGGGCTGATCGTCGAGCCTTTTGTTGTGGGGCCCACCCTGCAAGATGCAATCTTGAGTGAGCGGAGCCGTCTAACGCGCGATCTATACGAAACGGTCGTGCTCCATCAGCAGGTCTGCGAGCTAATGGGAATCGAAAACGGCGATTGGCACTCGGCTAACTTCATCTTGGTGGACGATGACCGGCAAATGGTTCACGTGGATTGGGGCGCTGCACGCCCCTTGCGTGCGGAAGAGCGCAATGCCGAAGGGGAACGCCAGCGCGTTGATCAAGTACGGAACATCGCCTTCTCGTTCCATGATGAGCGTCTGGCAGGTCGTGTCTCAGCACTGCATGAGGCACTTCTTACACATCCTGAGCGGCTGCAACAGCTCAAGCAGGCTGCACAAGCGATGATTCTCAAACACGAGAGGAGCAAGATAAATGACTGAATGGTGGAAGAGCGGCATTGTCTACCAGATTTACCCACGCAGTTTTCAGGATACGAACGGCGACGGCATCGGGGACCTCCCTGGGATCACCCAGCGTTTGGACTATCTGGCTGATCTCGGCGTGACTGCCCTGTGGATCTCTCCAATGTATCCGTCACCCATGGCCGACTTTGGCTATGATGTCTCCAACTACATTGATGTTCATCCTATGTTCGGCACGCTGGCCGATATGGACAAACTGATCGAAGAAGCCCATCAACGTGACCTGCGAATCATATTGGATTACGTTCCCAATCATAGTTCTCATCAGCATCCCTGGTTTCTTGAGTCGCGCAGTTCGCGTGACAACCCCAAACGTGACTGGTACATCTGGCATGATCCAGCGCCGGGTGGTGGCCCTCCCAATAACTGGATCAGCCGCTTTGATGGTGACTCCGCCTGGGAATGGGATGAAACGACCGAGCAGTACTATTTGCACAGCTTCTTGAAAGAACAGCCCGACCTCAACTGGCGCAATCCTGAGGTGCGCGAAACAATGCTTGATGTGGTGCGCTTCTGGTACGATCGTGGCGTCGATGGGCTGCGCGTCGATGTCTCCTACCGTGTGATGAAAGACCCCGCCTTTCGCGACAATCCGATCAATCCGGACTGGCGGGAAGGCATGGAACCCTATCAACGGCTGGGGGAGACCATGACCAAGAACACGCCAGACATTCACATGTTCAACCGCTGGCTGCGCGCTGTGAACGACGAATATGATGACCGGGTTTTGATCGGTGAGATGAACCTGCCCTATGAGAAACTGGTTGCTCACTATGGTAGTGTGAGGGAACCGGAATTTCACCTACCGTTCAACTTCCACCTGGTCTTCTCTCCTTGGGAAGTGAACAACGTGCGCCAGCTTGTTGAGAGTTATGAGGCAGCCTTGCCCGATTATGCCTGGCCGAACTGGGTTCTGAGTAATCACGATCAGCCGCGCTTTGCAACCCGAGCCGGGATCGATAACGCCCGCTTGGGGATGCTGTTCCTGCTGACTGTGCGCGGTACGCCGACCATCTATTATGGGGATGAACTGGGGATGGAAAACGTGGACATCCCCCCTGAGTTGGTGCAAGACCCCTGGGAGCTGCTGACACCGGGATTGGGACTGGGGCGCGACCCAGTACGCACCCCAATGCAATGGGACGGCAGCACACACGCCGGTTTCTCCGAGGTCTCACCCTGGCTGCCCGTAGCCAATAACGCCCAATCGGTCAATGTGGCAGTCGAGCAGGCCGACCCAAACTCGATGCTAGCCTTCACCCAGCGCCTCATTGCCTTGCGCAAAACGCTACCTGCGCTTCAACTGGGCGACTACCGTACCCTGGAAACAAGCGACGTACTCTATGCCTTCGAGCGCTTCACGAAATCGGAGCGCGTTCAGGTCGTCCTCAATTTCGGCGCCGATAGCACCACTTGGAAGCCAGATGGGGCCGTCAAGATTTTACTGGCGAGCCATGATCCAGACCCCCCAGCGACCATCCAGGATGGCGTGGAGTTGCTCGGCCATGCGGGCGCCATTGTTCAGCCGCTCGAATAGGATCAGGCCCCCTGGCATGAGCAGGGGGCCTTGCCAATCTCCGATTAGCTGGTCGGGACGTTAATCGGCGGCAGCCCAGCCAGGGCCATCGCGATTTCTTCCTCAGGGTACTGGTAGTTTTGCAGCTTACCGGCATGGTAATCCATGTAGGCCAGCATATCAAAGTGCCCATGCCCACAAAGATTGAACAAGATGGTCTTGGCTTCACCGCTCTCGCGGCATTTGATCGCCTCATTGATGGCTGCGGCGACACCATGTGTGGCTTCTGGCGCGGGCACGACGCCTTCGGTGCGGGCAAAGGTAACGCCAGCAGCGAAGGTATCCATTTGCTCGATCGCCACCGCTTCGATCAGACCCAGATCATACAAATGAGACACCAGCGGGGCCATACCATGATAGCGCAGGCCGCCCGCGTGCATACCAGGTGGCACAAACGTGTGACCCAAGGTGTGCATCTTGACCAGCGGGGTCATCTGGGCTGTGTCACCAAAGTCGTAAGTATAGCTGCCTTTGGTCAGCGAGGGGCAGGCCGCCGGTTCGACTGCAATTACCTGAACATCCTGCTCGCCACGCAGCTTGCGCCCAATGAAGGGGAAGGCGATGCCACCAAAATTCGAGCCGCCACCGGTTGGTGCAATTACAATGTCCGGATAGTCGTCGGCCAATTGGAATTGGGTCAGTGCCTCCTGCCCGATAACGGTCTGATGCAACAGAACATGGTTCAGCACAGACCCCAAAGAGTACTTCACATCGTCATTTGTCGCGGCGACTTCAACTGCCTCAGAAATCGCGATGCCTAGCGAACCCAGTGAGTCGGGATTTTGCTCACGGATGGATCGTCCAGCCTGCGTCCGATCACTGGGGGAGGCATATACGCTTGCCCCGTAGGTCTCCATCAGGGCGCGCCGGTAGGGCTTCTGCTCATAGGAGATCCGCACCATATAGACCTCACACTCCATATCAAAGAAGGCGCAGGCCATCGCCAATGCAGAGCCCCACTGGCCCGCCCCAGTCTCGGTGCTAAGCCTGGTGATCCCTTCCTCGCGATTGTAGAAAGCTTGTGCAATGGCGGTATTGGGCTTGTGAGAGCCTGCCGGGGAGACACCTTCATATTTGTAGTAGATGCGGGCCGGGGTATCGAGCGCCTTCTCCAGTGAGCGCGCACGATAGAGCGGCGAGGGACGATACAGTCGATAGGCATCTCGTACCGGCTCCGGAATCGCGATCTCGCGCTCGGTGCTCACCTCCTGGGCAATCAAGGCCATCGGAAAGAGCGGCGCCAGATCATCTGGGCCGATAGGCTGGTGCGTGCCGGGATGCAGCACCGGTGGTGGTGGAGTCGGTAGATCCGAGACGATATTGTAATACGCCTTCGGCATCTGCTCTTCGGAAAGGACGTACTTGCGAGTCTTTTGGTTTGCCATGATGAATCTCCTCCTGGATGGGATCGACGGACGCCAATCCAACTGTCAACGATGATTTGCGTTGTCAGGCCCGACCGTGTTGGCTCAGGACCTGCGCATCGCCCTGAAGAGCCATCGGGGTTGAGGTGATTCTTTTCTTGGCTGCCTGGTCGGTTCTTCCCCTCCCACAACACAAAAACTCGTCCGCTGCGCCAGATCATTCTGACGCAAGGGACGAGCTTCTGATCGAAAACCCGCGGTGCCACCCCGGTTAAGCGGCCTATAAACAGAAAAATCGCACAGTGATGCACGATGTTATGGCCAGCTTCACTCAGCAAATACGTAGATTATCTCTACATATTCTGCGCTCTGATAACGGTGCGTCTCCGGCAGAAGCTACTGATGGCTTTCGCCTCTGCGACTCCCTGGCCCATTCAATGTTTGCGCACATGCCCTCTTTGCAGCAACCGAAGGCTCTCTGAATGCCGCCTTAACATCTACTCTTCCAGATCATCATCTTTTGATCTATCAGATTGTTGGCGCGAAGTGTAGCATAGCCCCAGCGATTTTGTCAAATCATCAAGGCAGTTGATCATAGCGCTGGCTGTCTGGGGTCTCCAGGATAAAATCTGCGCCAAAAGCACCCGCCGGGGTCAATGCACCGACCAAATCTGAGTTGTTCAGAACCCGCTCAACAGCTCGCACACTGACGAGAGCGGTTAGCTTGTAGACCTCAGCGGTGACTAACCAGGCTTCTACACTGCGGCCATCTGGAGCAGTCGCTTTGGCCCAGAAATGACTCCGGCCTGTCTCGCGTGCTGTTTCGGAGGGGCCTTTCACAACGCGGTCAATCACGCCAGCCAAGACCCGCTGCGCTGGTTTGGTTCCCACCAAGCGGATCAGGACTGGGCCAAATAGACGAGTCGCTGTAATCTGCCAGCGCGCCATGGCAAGTGATGTATTGATATTCTCGATCCCGGTTGTGCGGGCAGCCGAAGAGAGGTCACCGAGCGGGATTGGCATAACATGGCATTCTCCAATTTCGGGGAAAGCCACCACTCGCGAACCCGTCCCCATGCGGATCGGCTGGTAAGCATCATCCCGACGGGTGACAAAACCAACAGGGCCCATCGACTCTAGTGCAGTGAGCGTTGTTCCTCGGCTAATACTCTCAAGGGCTTTTACAGCTAACTCGAGCTGAGTGGCATCTGGAAGTTGATCTGCGACGTATTTGGCCAGACAGTCGGATGGAACGACGTCAAAACCAACGCCAGGGATTAAGACGATCCCTTGCTCGCGCGCAGCATCATCCTGAGCAAAAACTAGATCAAAGACACTGATCTCACCGGTGATGTCAAGATAGTGTGTCGCAGTGTCGAGACAAGCATTGAGCATTGGTTCGGCAGTGAAGAGAAATGGCCCAGCAGCGTGCAGGACCAGATCCACTTCGTTCAGGGCTTCATGCAGGCCATCCGGATCATCCAGCACGACCACCCGATAGTCAAGGCCCAGCCGTTCGGCTAGAGGGATCAGCTTGTCTGAGTTGCGCCCTGCCAGCAGCGGGCGATGCCCACGCCGGAGCGCCTCCTCGGCAATCAATTCACCCGTATAACCATAGGCACCATACAACATCCAGGGTATTGTGGTTGCGTCGGACATGACGAGTAGCGCTCCATTCTCCATAGTGTCAGCGGTTTACCGAGAGATGATAGCGCAGCACATTAACAATGCGAAGGAAAAAGGATGAAGCGGCGCAGAGCCGCTCCATGTAACTCTGCCCAGCATATTCCGAGGCAACTACTGCTCTAGCACGTCCAGGTTGAAGGTGGCCAAGAAGACATCAAAGCCGCCACCGCCTTGATAAGGGGCAACCAGTGAGCCTTCTGTCATGCCGCCGACGTAAATGGTATTGCCAAAGATATGGAGGCTGCGCGCGTGGTCAGCTTTCTCGCTGCCAAATTGGTGGAGGCCAAGTACGTTACCATCCAAGTCGAGCATAGCGATGAACCCATCCGTCATGCCTTGGTTAGTCCCTACCAGATCGCCTTGCGTACTGCCCGTGACGAAAATCTTATCCTCAAAGATGCGAATATCTTGCAGGTCATCACTGAGTTCGGTGCCAATCAGGCGCGTCCAGAGATGCTCGCCATCGGGGCTCATCTTGCGGATGAATCCGTCACCATTACCTTGGAAATCAGCACCATCCATCGCGCCATTAGTTTGGCCAACGATGTAGACATTACCAGCATCATCTGCAGCAACTGCCCAAGGATACTGATCGCCATCGGATGCTTGGAAAGCCGTTGCCCACAGCCGATTGCCTGCCATATCATACTTGGCGACCCACGCGTCGGTGATCAGTGGCACTCCTCCCAGGAAATCCCCTTGTGCCCCATAGCCAGAAACATAGATCACACCGTCTGTACCAGGCTGTCTGGCAAAGGCAATCGTCGCAATAGCCTCGTTTGACAACTGCTGGGTACGGATACGGGGTCTGATCTGATTCCCGCCATCAGTGATGATGTCTTCCCAGGCCACCGACAGATCATCCTGCGGCAGCATGGCGATGAATGGCGAGGTGTGAGGCAAGGGAAACTGGTTATTTTCGGATTCACCCCCACCAACAAAGACATACTCCCCGCTGTCATCAATCCCGATGCTCCAAGCTGTACCGTTGAAACCTGGATTGGTGAAGCGCCGTACATTGAGCAAGTCGCCCGATACTGCGTCGACCTGCGCGACAAAGGCGTAGGAAGCGTCCGTGTTATGGTTGGGGATGGGGGCAGGGCCACCAAATCCGCCTTTCGTGTGCCCGCTCACGAAGACATACTCCGTGTTGGCAACGATGTTGAAAGGCATCTCGCCAGCATTTTGCGCATCCGGGGTGACGCCATAACGCTGTATCCACTGCTGCTCACCCTGATTGTTCCACTTCACGATGTAGAAGGAACCTTCACTTTGCGCACCCGGAAAAGCAGGACCACTGGAGAGGAAGGTCTGGTAGATGTTGCCTGCTTCGTCCATCGCGGTCTCTCCAAAGACCTGGGTACCACCGTTCCCCAACTGATCAAACCCCGTCAACATCGGAGTCGGGTCAGGTGCGAAATCGTACTCAAAATGTGGACCGGTCAAATCCATGTCAGCAGAGTCCATCTCTCCGACCCAAGCAATGAGGTCATCCGTCCCGCTTCCAGTATAGAAAATGGCAGTACCATCGAACTCGGTGTCAGGGTCAAAGGCCGGAGCCACGATGTAGTCAGCTGGGCTACCATGTAAACGGATGACTGAACCCTGTTCTTCGAAATGGTAGATGTAGACCAAATCTCGGTCAACGTCATCAGTGCTTGTCTTGCCTGCAAAATACGGCGTTTCGAAGTCGCCTACAATGAATAGGTCGCCTGGTTGGTCGCCTTCCCCAAAACGATCTGTACGGTAACTGCCCACATAGGCGTCTACCTGCCCGCTCCCTGGCCTTTCTTCCGAGGGGTCCAGCGTCAGGTAGGTATCCCACCCTCCAACGGCTCCCTTGAACACATCAACATAGGGTTGAATCCAGGGGTCGTCAACCGCTCCACCGTAGAACTGGACCTTACCAGGGCGCAGAGTGGCTGTGGGTGCACCCTGAACGATACGATATTCCACAGGGCTGGGATTGTCGCTCAAGATGGACTCGGCCAATTCAGTATAGGCCGCAATAGTCGCATCAGGTGAGGTAGTGTCACGGAAACTGCCTAAGCGGCGGTCGGCGCCGCAAGCTGTTAAAAGGACGGATGTAGCAACCGCCAACAAGATAAGAGTAACAGTGCGTTGCATCAGGGTTTCCTCTCAAGGCTAGAAATGCTTTCATTCGTTCCGTTTATACGGCCCTGATGTTGCGTGATAGTCCTAATCCTGTAAATTGAGCGTAAACTTGTTAGGGCTTATCTGCACAATCTGGCAAATCAAAAAGCGACAGGCTGTCAGCCTGCCGCTCTAGAAATCGATCGGCTCTATCCGCAGCCGCCGCTGGTGGGGCCACGTTTGATCTCCAGCTCGATCTTCTTATCATACTCCAGCTCAAAAACATGTGGATCAGGGTAAGCTACCGGATGACGCGCACCTAGGGCCGCTCCAAAACTATAAGCGAGAGCATCATTTGCGCTTGGGGTGGGGGTAGCTACCGTCGTCAGAAACTCTTCGTTCGCGAAGGTTGCGATCCACCGATTGACGCCCCCCTCAAGAATATAGACATTGGGCACGCTTTCCGCGATCAAGAAGCGCCAGGCCTCTGTTGCGCGGACCTCATCATTGCTCATGACCACGAAGACGGTGTTAGTAGGTTCAAGATGCAAGACCGGGACCATTTCGGCCAATTCATTTTGGCCAACATGCTGCGCATCGGTGATGTGGAACAAGTTATAGTCCACCTCATCGCGCACGTCGAGCATGATGATGTTGATAGCCGGATCATGAATAACCTCCAACAACTCACCGGGGTGAATCTGTACTTCGCGCTCGGCAAGCTGTAGCTCGCGTTCATCAGCAACCCGCGCCCAGCGATCTTCAGCGGTGGGTTGGCCAATCACAAAGACCAAGACGGCTGTAGCGACCAGGCCACCCGCAGCAGCGAAGCGCCACTTGGGGGCATTCTTCGTGTCCATACCACCTACGATCCGTTCGAGCTGTTCGGCACCCCAGAACATGAAGAGTGCCATGAACACCACACCAATCACGATGATGCCGGTTGGCGCGTTGAACAACTCGGGCAGAGTGAAGCGGCCCATGTACGATGAATGAAAGAAGCCTTCGAACAGGCCCACTGTCTCACCGAAGAGGAAGATGCCAAAGAAGACGCCGAGCACGAAGAAGATGCCATCTAGCTTGGCTGTAGCCGCCGCGACCAACGACGTGCCAGGGCAGAAGCCCCCGACAATGAAACCCACCCCCATCAGCAGGCCGCCAACGATGCCGGGCCACAAATAGGTCGGGTTGACCCAGATCAAATTGTAGTCCAACAGGCCAAGAGCCGAGGCGAGAAAGACGCCCACCATCGCAACGATGATGGCAGTGAACATCACCTTGAGCACGGTCTGCTCTTTGAAGTAGAACTGAGCAGCCAGCTTCTTGGAGTTGCCAAAGCCCGCCATCTCAAGGACAGCGCCAAAGGCGAAGCCAATCAGCAGATAGACAATGTAAGAGCCCCAATGGCCCAGAAGTTCAGTAAGTGGAAGGGGAAACGGTGCCATGTGATCCTCCTAGTTCCACAGCTTGCGCACAAAGTACGCCAGCGCATAGCCGCCACCGAAGACGGCAAACATAAAGGCCCAACTTCCGACCGACAAGACCGCGCCACCAGATAGAGCTTGACCAGATGTGCAGCCACGCGCCAAGCGGGCGCCAAAGCCCATCACCGAGCCGCCGATGAATGCCATCATCCAGCGTGTCTGAGGGGTGATGTTCGGTCCCTTGTTGGTCTCGAGCTTGACACGCCCGTTCAGCCATCCTGAAGCGAAGCCACCAACGATCGTGCCGAGAGTTAAGAAGACGATCCAGCTATCGAGCGGGTTACGATCACCACCCGCCATTGTGATCAGATAAGGCGTGCGATCGACATGGGCCGGGATGATCAAGTCTTCGACAAAGACCACCAGACGATTGAGCCCACCTGACGCGCCGAGGCCACTACCCGTCACGAAGAAGGCTCCAAAGAGGACCAGCCCGAGTAGAATACCGGCCAGGTAGGGGTTGATGTAGTCGCGTGCTTCGCGTTTGGCAAACAGGTTCTCCAGCCAGCGGGCAGGCGGGCTAGGTTGATCTTGTGTAGGGGAATAAGTCGCCATGATCCTTTCCTTAGTCAGTAGCGGCGTGGGTCTCAAGTTCATCCCAGCCGAAAATCATCGATTGAACACCAGCGAGCGGGCGATGCCCGGTCGTGGTGAGATACACGTGCATCACAATGAACGAGGCGAACAACCAGGCCACCAGCGTGTGCAGTGGCGCAAGGACAGGCAATCCACCTAATTGGTTTGCAATTGAGGGCCACTGCTGCATACCCCACATCAATGCACCTGTGATCACTTGAAGGGGCAGCAGGACGTTCAGAATAGCCAAGTAGGTCAACTGTTGAAGCGGATTCAGTTTCCGCGTTGGCGATTTCTCGAAGGGGTGAGGCTCGTTGCGGAAGATACCCCACACATAGAATTTCACCTGCTGGAAGGCTTGATCGAAGAACCCACGCGGTCGCGGCAGGTACTGCTGTATCTCGCCGCTGGCAAAGTGATAGAAGGCGGACAGCGCCGCGTTGATCACCAGGATCGCAGCCACAATATTGTGGACCTGCACCATCCAACTGAAACTCAGGATGCCAAACATATCCGGCTTGTGGATGACGATACCGGTCCCCAGCAAGATGAAGATCGTGGCGGTTTGCAGCCAATGCCACAGCCGTTCGTAAACCGTGTACATGTAGACTTCTTGGAGGTGTGCTTCGCTTGGTTCGCTGCGGCGGGCAGACCAGTAACGCAGTCCGCCATGCACGGTCACCCCTGCAAGGGTACCCAGGAAGGCGAGAATGCCGAACCAGTCCACCCAGGCGACGCTCTCATGGCCCAGCACGTAGAGATCGGTGTCTTCAGTTGCAGTGATGGGTTGATAGATCAACTGCCCATCCGCGTCAGCCATCACCTGTCCGGTGAACTGTGCGCCATCATTCGGATAGACGCTGGGCAGCACGCCGCCCGGCATCCGATCAGAGAGGGGCATAGCCGTGGTCAACAGAGACTCGGCGCTATGGCAGCTAGCACAGTCGCGCGTAGCCCACTCGCCATGTGTCACATTGTGATGGATGGCATAGGGCTGCACATCGCCTACAATGCGTGGATCGCTCAGCCCAAGGGTCGCCAGCTTTCCAGCGATCAGGCTTTCTTTGTCCACGCTGTCGATGACCAACTCGGCTTCACTGAGCAGATCGTCACCATCATGGTCGAAAGTGGCAAGAACGTCGGTCGCGTAGTTGTCCCCATCTAACCAAACCGTCTGAAGATAGCGCAGTGGAATGGGTTGACTCGGCTCACCATGGACCCAGTACCAGGTGGTCACCAGATTGTAAGGAGCCAACTCGGCACCGCCATCTTCACTTTCTTGTGGCAGCAGCACCGGTTGATAGCCTCGGATCAAAGCATCGACGAAGGTCTCGCCCTCGACATCTACGCCGCGGCAGGCGAAAGCCGGATTGCCATCGGTGGTCAAGACGGTCCAGTCGGTGTATTCGCGGGCTGGACCGTAGAGCAATGGCACATGGCATGATTCGCAGCTCAACACCTCAGCATGTTGTTCTTTATAGGGCAGCCAATTGTGTGTGGCCTCCAAAGAGTGGCAGTCCTCGCACGCACGCAGCGCTTGCCCCGGTGCATCGCCCCCAGCGAATTGGTGTAAGGGGCGCTCCAGATATTCACTGAAGTCGATGCGGCGCGGATCAAAGGTCAAATGATCAGGCTGTGAAGCCTCGTCTTCCTGGAAGTAGATTGGATTGTTGGCGGAGTAGTGACAGTCTGTACAGCCAACCACACGCTCTGCATGAACATCGAACGACCGCCCTAAGCTGTTCTTATCCTCTAGGTTCAAGCCGGTATTGGAGAGACGCTGCGGTGAAATGATCTGACCAGTCGTGATGGTTGTGTAGTTTGCCGGTTCACAGGAGCCGACGACGAGCGGGGTCTGCGCATCAACATGCACCAAACCATGACAGTTGCCACAGTTCTCGTCGGTCGGGTCCTGGACGTTGACGAACTGCGCCAACAAATTACCCTGCGGGCCAAAGGCCTCAGCATTCCACTGCCAATCACCATCCACTGCCTCAACGATGCCGCTGTCCTGCAATGTCGCCGTATTCGCCCAGGCAAACTGGCCAGCCTGCAAGGCCTCAATGCGCGCGGCATTGTTCGCACTTGGCATGTGGCAGAGGAAGCAGTTCATCTCAGTCACACCAGACTCCTGCCAATCCCACGCGACTAGCTGTCCTGTTTCCGGATCAACGATGCTGGTCTCCGGGTTAGCCGCATCGGGAGTGAGGTCGGTGAGGAGCGTGCCGTCGCGGCTGACCATCGCCGGACCACCACCGACATGGCGCGTTCCATAGATCATCAACCATTCAGGGGTCGTCAAATCGACAAACTCGGCCTCTTCTGGCGTCAGATAACGATAGAGTAAGGGGTCCCAGCGCCCGAATGTCCCTGATCCAAGCTCCCAAGGGCGCCCTTCTTCTCCTGGCTCATCGTACAACGCGCTGATTCCCAGATCGACGTGATGGCTGTGATCAGCGATAAAGCCAGCATCGTGGCAAGACCCACAGGTCTGCATCGTTGAGACGGGATTGCCACTCTCCAACACATGCACACCATCCGCATCCAACAGCGCAAAGGTCGGATGGAAGGGCGCTTCGTCTGGCAAATTCTCTTGCGGACCGCCCAGGGCAGATACCTGACTCCAGCCCAGCAAGGCCAGGCTAATCAGCAAGGCAGTCAGACCGCTAGCTACCAGAGAGCGCAGCAACGGAGAGCGCAGCAACCGAGAGCTGCGCGCAATCACATGACGAATGTGATCTATAAGGCGGCCCATTAGTCACGCCCTCCCCATACCATTGGGTCGCCCGGATAACCGAGTGCTTCCCAATCGAAGCGTGTGTTCTCGCCGTGACAATCGGTGCATTGAAGCGCTTGCTCGCCGGGCACGACCATGTGTGCCAGCGGCCAGTACATCTCAGTTTCAGCGAAGCCAAACTCGCCGCTAAAGGGCAGACCGATTGTTTCCGAGCCGCGTGTCAGTGCGTCGAGCCAGTCAAAGGTCGTCCAATAGCCGTCTTCTCCGACTGTCTGCGGCTGAAGCAGGTAGTTGTGAACGGTATCATAGGGCTGCGTGGCCACATGCACCTTGAATGGCCAAATCTGCGCCGTGGGATCATTGATGTCACCGGCGGGTGGGTTCATCTGCGTTACCCCATCGGGGTCGAGTGGGTCACCAATGAGATAGCGATAAGACACAGTGCCGTTGTACCAAAAATACTCGGGGACGAAATCGCTCTCATAAATGAACGAGCCTTTGATCTTCAGGTAAGCGTGGTCATCTTCTTCGATGTCTAACCCCGCTGTTGACCAATCCCAATGCATTTTGGTGGGGTCTCGCCGAGCGCCCAGTGGAACATGACAGGTTACACAGGCGACCGATTCAAGGTGTGCGGAAATGCGGTCGTCGTCATGTGTATTGCTGCCGTGACAGTCTTCACAAGCAATCTGATGCGCATCGTCCACGCTAACGGAAATGGAACGCCCACTGATGAGATGATCCTCAGTCGTGTGGCAGTCGATGCATAGAAAGTCGTTGGCACCCATATGGACATCGACAGCATCCGGTGGGTGCAGCAGCGAATCGTCCATGTCACCATGTTTGACGCCATTCCCTCCACCGCCATTGAAGTGGCAGTAGCCACAGTTGGCACGTGTCGGGGTGCCCACACTCTGCGCTGCCATTGCCAGGTCAACACCTTCGACCGGCTGCCCCGCGTTGCCTTTGGCATAAGTCCCCGATTGATCATGGCAAACCAGGCAGTCGACGTTCTCTTCAGCGCTGAAGTCGAAGCTGTCGTCTTCCCAACCATATCCGGCATGACAGCGCGTGCAGCCGGTCCAATTGGATTGGATGCCAATACAGAAATTGTTGAGGACATTGGCCTTCCCGGTCTCAACGAGTTCATCGCGCCATTCCACTTCGACCGGCTCGGCCAGCCAAGTCCACTGGGTGGTGTGAGAGACATCAATCGCCGCATCAGGATGACAGTCCAAACAGGCGGCAGTCACCTCTTGGCCGGTCTCGTAGGGGCCAGGCAGCAGCGCTGAATGATCCGTATCAGGGGTGCGTGTTTCGACATACTGCCAAGGATCAACCACTTGGTTGCGGTCTGGCGAGATCAATAGCACAATCGGCGTGACGATGATCGCAGCCGTCACCGCAGAGCCGATTGCCCAGATAAACTTGAAGTTCTTCATCGTGCCTGCATTTCTTTTTGAATCGAGCTAGTCCATCACGCTCGAATGACGTTCCAAAATGTCGCGCAGTAAGCCACGCATCGTATCGAGCACGTCGATAATGCGTGTATCGGTCAGGCTGTAGACTACGGACGCACCATCTCGCTCGCCAACCACCAGCCCACGTTGGCGCAGCAGCGCCAGATGACGTGACACGGTCGGTTGTGGCATGTCGAGTTCCCGCGCCAATGCCGAGACGTGTTGAGGTTGTGCATAGAGAGCGTATAGAATCTGGATGCGCTTGGGGTCACCAACAGCCTGACAAATATTGCTGTGTAGAAGATTAAGCTCGTCCAATTGAGGGATCATCACGATCAATTTACCTGCCCAACTATTCGGATATGCGAATACTATGATCAGTATAAGCGGGCCTAATCCTCACCCATCAGTGACGTTTATCACTCTCGAAAGTGACGTTTATCACAATCGGAGAATCAGACTGAGATTTTGTAGATTTGACCTAAGCTAATCGACGAAAGGCGGCCCTCAATGAACCAGGCTATCCGTACTACCGCCACCCTTTTGGCTACCTATGCGGCTCTATTGGGAACGGCTCATGGTGCATTCGAAGTGAGCCAGGGAAGTGTCGCCGCTGAAGGGCTGCTCATCTATGCGATTGGCCCACCCTGTCAGCCTGCATTGGTCTGGCACGGTTGCCTGCCAGCCCTGAGTCTGCTGCCTAATCTGTTGATTAGTGGCATAGTAACGGTGATTGTCGCGGAGTTGATTTTGATCTTGGCGGTGGGCTTCATTCAACGGCCTAGGGTAGGCCTTGTCATCGCCGGGCTGGCGATTGTCCTTCTGCTGGTGGGCGGAGGATTCTTCTCCGGCGTCATTGGGCTGATCGCTGGGCTGACGGCCACCCGAATCAATACAGCACTGGAAGGCATGGATACCTTACCTGCGCCCATGCTAAACGCGTTTGCCAATTTATGGCCCTGGCTGCTCATCGCTTACTTCGGTTGGATTCCCCTACAATGGGTGCTGGGCACCTTCTTCAACGATCTGCTGCTGAGCTTGGGGGCTGTCCTCCTCCCCTTAGAATTTCTGTTGATGATATCAGCGGTCCTCGCTGCGGCCGCCTACGATTTCAACCGCCGCGAGCCACCTCTCGATTTGGCAGCCATCTAGCGCAGGCCCCAGAATAAGATCAATCCCAACAGCATGGTGGCGATGGTCACGAGCGTCATACCCACGCCAACTCGTGAGAAATCGCCAAAATGGTAGCCACCCGGCCCCATCACCAGCAGGTTGACCGGATGCGCAATGGGCGTTAAGAAGGCCATCGAGCAGGTCATGGCAACCGCAACCGCCATCGCCTGGGGGTCGACTTGGGATTGCAGCGCTGCGTTGATGGCAATCGGCCCGATCAGCAGGGCCGTCACCTGACCACCTATGATCTGAACGACGGCCATCGTCAGCAGGATCATCCCCGTCACCAGAATCAACCCGCTGGAATCCGCCAGCAGATTGACCATTGCCATCCCAACGCGGTCAGCCAGACCGGTCTCGCTAATCGCCACACTGAGTGGGAGCATCGCTGCGATCAGGAAGATCACCCGCCACTCGACGGCCTCATAGAAGTCGTCCATCTCAATGCAGCCTGCCAGGACCATCAACGCAGCCCCTGACAGCATGACCAATGGCAGCGAGAACAAGTCGAAGATGGCGACCGCCAACACCAATGCTGTGATCAACGCGGCGAAAGGTGCCTTTTCCAGCCGGAACGATGTCGAGGCATAACTCTCTGATAAGACGATGTAGTTCCGGTTCTCGGCAAGGGCCTGTACATCATTTGCCTCGCCCATAACCAAGAGCGCATCACCTACTTCAAGGACACGTTTGCCTACGTCCGTCCGGTAGGCACGGTTTTCTCGCCACAGTGCCACGACAATCAGCCCAAACTGATCGCGGAATTTCAACTGAGAGAGTGTTTTGCCGACTGCGTTGGAACGCGGCGCGATGACGATCTCGGCGGTTTCACCCGGCATATCATTCAACAGACGCTCTCGTTCTGCGTCGCGCAGCAAGTGCGCCCCTTGCCCTCTAAGATGATCAACGCGCTCCTGCCGACCAATCACCAGTAGACGATCACCGGTCTGAATGCGCTCGTCGGAGCTAGGGGCTGATATGATCTGCCGCCCACGTGAGATCGCCACAACGGTCAAGCCCAACCGCTCGCCGATCTTGGATTCTCTGAGCGACAAACCGGCCAGCTCGGAGTCTGGTGTGATGGGCACTTCCCAGAAACGCTCACCAAGTTGATAGGTCTGCTGAAGATCGGGCAGCATCGTTGCCACGCTCAGCGCGTCACGTTCAGGTAGCAGGCGCCGCCCAATTAAGGACATATACAGCACGGTCGCCAAGACAATCAACCCGCCAGTCGGCATGAAGTCAAACATGTTCAGGCCGTCAAGGTCCCGACTCAGAAGCAGTTCACTCATCACGATGTTGGCTGTCGTCAAATAGGTAGCCATGCCACCGACCAGGGTCCCAAAAGATAATGGCATCAACAGCCGTGAGACGGGTACATCTGAGGATTTGGAGACATGCACGGCTGCTGGCAGCAGCATCGCACCTGCCGCCACATTGTTCATGATCAGCGACAAGGTCGACCCTGCCAGCATAAAAAGTGGGATGAGCCGCAGTTCCGCCCCATTGCCCAAGCGATTGAGTTGACCACCGATCCACTGGACCACACCGGTATCTTCCAATCCGCGCGTGATCACAAACAGCCCAATCAGGGTGATGACGACCGAACTGCTAAAGCCAGAGAGTGCTTGCTGCGGCGTGACCAATCCGCTGAAACTGAGCGCCAACAGGACCAAAATCGCGACCAGTTCCATCTTTAATCTTGCGATGAATAGCAGACCAAACAGCCCCAGCAGAATAGCGATGAGAATAAGTTCAGAGGATGTCAGCATGGTTCTTTCCAGCGTTAAGCGGTGCCGTGCTGAGTATACCGCCCGGCTTGGGAGTTCTTATACAACTCTAATGACTCACGTTTGACAAAAGGAGTTGGGCGCTGTTTAATCTAAGTATGTTTACTTCGACATCGAAATACTTTATATCAACACAACGAGACCTTGGTAGTCTTTGCGATAAGGGGAAAACTCATGGATTTAGGTGGAATTCATCACGTGACGGCGGTCTCTGGTCACATCGCTGAGAACGTCGATTTCTACACCAAAACGCTGGGAATGCGTTTGGTTAAGAAGTCAGTCAATCAAGATGATGTAAGCGCTTATCATCTCTTCTATGCTGACAAAGTGGGCAGCCCTGGCACCGACATGACCTTCTTCGATTGGCCACATATCGGTACCGAGCGTCGCGGCACCGACAGTATTGTGGCGACGGCCTTCCGGGTTAAGGGGTCTGAAGCGCTGGCCTATTGGAAGGCCCGCTTTGATGAACTTGAGGTCGCTCACGATGGCATCGAGACCTTTGATGGGCGGGGGGTGCTGCGCTTTGAGGACCCAGAGGGGCAGCGTTTGCTCTTGGTGGATGATCAGGGGGAAGCCTATGAAGGTGAGGTCTGGGATGGAAGCGACGTCTCCCCTGAGTTTGCCATTCGCGGCTTCTACGCCGTGATGCTGTCGGTTATCAATCTGGAGCAGATGGCACCGCTGTTCACCCAATTGTTAAACTTCAGGGAAGCACGTCGCAGCAGCGATGCCGCAGGGCGCGAGGTGGTGATCTACCACATTGGCGCAGGGGGCCCAGGGCGAGAGCTGTGGGTGATCGTAGAGCCGGACAAGGCGCGTGCCCAACTTGGCGCTGGGGGCGTCCATCATGTCGCCTTCCGGGTTGCAGATGATGGTGAGCAGCAAAGCTGGCGCAATCGCCTGACCGAAATTGGGCTTCCCGTCTCCGGCTTCATTGATCGCTACTACTTCCGCTCGATCTACTTCCGCATCTCGAATGGCATCTTGTTTGAGATCGCGACAGATGGGCCAGGCTTCACTGCCGATGAAGACCTTGAGACGCTGGGTGAGAAATTGGCACTGCCACCTTTCTTGGAGCCACAGCGTGAACGCATTGAAGCGGGCTTAAAGCCTATCGGTGCCTAAGCAGCTTAGAGGGGGCGACTATCGAGGTCGCCCCTTTTTTGATTCAAAGACGTATCGACATCCAATCTAGCTAGATTCGGTACAATGGGGGCAATCGGAACACGCAAGGTGCCGCATGGATAATCGCGAACGCATCCTAATTGTTGATGACGAGGAAGCCATCCGTTCAGCGCTGTCCACTTTTCTAGGACGCTTGGGCTATAGTGTGAGCATGGCAGACAGCGGCAGCAGCGCATTGACGGTGCTGCTTCAGCGCGAGCCTGACCTGGTGTTATTGGATGTTGTACTCGATGAAAGTGATCCCAACGCGATGAGCGGCCTGGAGATATTGCGCCACATTCGCGCGCGTGATCGGTTTGTGCCCGTCATCATGCTGACCTCTTATCCCGAATGGCAAGTGGAGAGCTTGGGCCAGGGAGCAATCGCCTTTGTCACGAAGCCTTGGGATAATAACGCGCTCGCCAGTCAGATTCGCGCCACCTTGAACGCTGTGCAGCACATCCGGCAGGAGTCAGAGCGTGATAAGCGTGACCATGTGAGTCAATTAATGATCCCACCCGACATCGAAATTGACCTGGAGTTTTTCCGTGTCAGCCGCAGCGGCGAGCAAATCGACCTGACGCCGATTGAATTTGCCTTACTGGTCTTCCTGGCACGTCATCCCAACCGACATTGGACACGCGAGCAACTCCTCGACCACGTCTGGGACTACAGTTGGGTCGGCTATCCACGCACCGTCGATCGCCATATCGCTGCGCTGCGCCGAAAACTCAAGCTGGAGCGCAATGAGTTGATCGAGACGGTGCATGGTGTTGGCTATAAGCTGGTGATCTGATGACGCAGCAGCGATCCTTGTGGTTTGTGCGGCTAGCATTGATGGGCGTCTGGGGCCTGGCTGGTGGTTTGGTATTGGTCCTGTCGCCAAATGAGGTTCTCCCGCTGGTGCGCATCCGTTTTGCCACAATCCCAGCTCTAATTTGGGCAGTCACGGGGCTGATCTTGCTGCTGCTTGCCATCGCTCTTCGCCCTAAACCACATACAAACACGCGCATCGCTGGTGACTTAATCCATGCTGCCCACTATTTCACCGAGGGCGTAGCTGTCCTAAATGCCAAAGGGGCCGTCGTCTGGAGCAACCAGGTCGCTGAGCATGTCATGCTCAGCGATGGACACCCCAACAGCGCCATCATGAATCTGGTTGAACGAGCCCAAGCCAACCAACGCGTCACCTTACAGCCCATCGATGTGAACGAGAATCTACGCTATGCTATCCAGGCGATTCCCCAGCCCGATGGCCAGACGCTCACGCTGCTTTGCCGTCCTATCAGAGCCAGCGAAGAACGCCGCTTCTACAAGAACTTCATCCACCGAATTGTACACGACATGCGCAATCCCCTGGCTGCAATCATCGCTCATGCTTCGAACTTGCAGCAATCTCCCAGTGTCGATGAGGCGGGTTGGCGGAAGTCCGCCTCCACCATTGAGGGCGAGGCACAGCGTTTGGCGCGCTTGGTCGATAGCATGTTGTTTGATGCTCGGCTGGCTTACGTCCCACTTCAGCCGCAGCGCCTCGATCTGGTCGATGTGTTGGAAGAGGCGCTGTTCGCCCGCGACGAAGAGGCGATGGAACACGGCAAGAGCATCGAACTAGAGGCCCCATCGGGCAGTCTGATTCTAGAAGCGGACCGCGATCTGCTGGTGCGCGCCTTCGTCAATATCATTGACAACAGCCTGAAATATTCTGGACCAGAGGGCCACGTGCGGATCGAAGTCGATCGCGGCGCCAGTGGCTACATCATCCGCTTTGTAGACAACGGTGACGGAATCCCCCCTGAGTATCTACCTCACCGCATTTTTGAGCCGCTGGTCCGAGGGAGGTCTCAGGGTAGCGGCAGCGGCCTGGGCTTGTCGATCACCAAGAAGATCATTGAGATGCATCAAGGCAGTATCAACGCGAGCAGCGAAATCGGGACGGGCACCACGATGACCGTTCGCCTGCCCCTCAACCTGATTGATCAGGGAGACAGCTATGGCTAGTGTGTCACGCGGTCTGCTGATGCTCGTCTCGCTCGGATTACTCATCGGCTGCGCTGTGATCCAAGTAGAAGTCGGGCCGCCGGAAACGGATCCTAACAACGACCGGCTAAGGGAACCCAGTCGTTTACAGCCTGAGTTTCTCGCAGATGAAGGGGTGATCATCCAGCACATTGCCGATCCGCAGTTTGTCATTGGTCCGCAAGATATTGCTGTTAACCTCTTTCCCCAACCCATCCCAGAACGGAGTTATCTGCTGCTCGATGAGGACCTGGGCTACAGTTTTCGCGCCGAGTCCAACATGTTATGGCTCGATACGATCGAAGGCGGGGCAGTGTTGGTCATGGAGCTACTCATCGAACCACCCTGGGCTGAGGACTTTGAGTTTTGGGACGCCGTCAGTACCGACTACATCGACGCCGAGGGAGACGTTGCAATCCGGGAACCGCTCGAACTGCGGCTGTATCTGCCTGAGCCAGGTGAGTATCATCTGCGGTTAATTCTAATTGGCGAAGTAAACGCGATTGATGGTCGGACGGATGTGATGGAGGCCAGCGTCGAGACAAGGCTGTTGGTCCTCAGTCGACCTGACATCAACGAGGCCGACTGGCGCTTCTTTGAGCCCGTCTTTGACGAAGCGCTGGGCGAAGGTGCACTCCTCGATTGGCGAGCCTGGGGCTCTGGCCCCTGCGCATTGACAGCCGAAACACAAGCTGCAACCCGCCTAATCGATGAGGCCTGCCTTTCGATCGAACAGGGTGACACTGAGCTTGCAGCAGAAGCCCTTCTAAAAGCGCTCGATGAAGTTGAAGACAATCCGCTCTTAATTGCCGCACTGCGTGACCAACTCGGACTGCTCGCTGCACACCAGCAGGAATGGAACATCGCTGCGCGCCACTTCCGCGAGTCCATCATTCTACGGGAGAAACAAGACGACGCCTATTCTCTCGCCATTGCCATGCACAATTTGGGGGTCTCCCAGCTACAAGCCGATCAGATCATCGAAGGGGAGGCAACCCTCATCACAGCCGCCGAACTGCGCGACCTGATGGACGATTATGCCGGTGCGCTGCTAAGTTGGGGTCAGTTGGGTGTGCACTGGCGAGACCCAGATACGATCATCCCAATCGCCTTTGAACTACGTGAGCTCGACCTCCTGCAAGCTGAAGCGCTTTTCGACATCGCCGCTGATCTCGATCCAGATTTCGACCAGCAGTAGCTCCTCGATTGTGACGGAATCGTCAAGGCTACGTCACAAGATACCCCGATTCGCGCCCTATACTGAGTGCAGAGTGCAAATGAGAAGGAGTGGAAATGGACCCATCAAGACGCGCTTTTCTATCGTTCAAAAGCCTGATTGCCAGCCTAGCGCAAGTCAATACAACAAGCCCACGTCAAGTCGGCGGCGAAATTCACCATCTGCTCAACCGGATCAGCTATGGTCCACGGCCAGGTGATGTTGCCCGTGTCGCTGAAGTGGGCATCGAAGCCACGATTGAGCAACAGCTCAACCCCGAAACGATCGACGATAGTCTGATAGCCGAGCGCCTGAAGATGCTCCCCATCCTGTCTATGAACCGGCGTGCCCTGTATAGCAGCGAAGGCTTGGAATATCGCGCTATTCTGAGCCTCCAGCAAGGCATGATCGAACGCGCTGTGCACAGCGAACGCCAACTCTTTGAGCGGATGGCGGAGTTCTGGAGTGATCATTTTAATGTTCCCGCTGCTGAGGACCTCGGCCTTGAAGTAGTGAGCTATCAGCGAGACGTCATCCGCCGCCATGCCCTGGGGTCCTTTCGAGACCTCGTCTTGGCTACCGCGAAACATCCCGCCATGTTGATCTACCTCGACAACTACCTCAACGTCGCTGAGCATCCCAATGAGAACTATGCACGTGAGTTGATGGAACTGCATACCTTGGGTGTCGATGGTGGCTACACCGAGGAAGACGTGGTCGAGGTAGCCCGCGCCTTCACTGGCTGGACCATCGATGAACGCACCGAGGATGGCTTTGTTTTTAATCCTGAGGTACACGACAGCGATACTAAGACGATCCTTGGCCACCAGATGCCTGCCGGACGAGGAATCGAAGATGGGCTGCATGTCATCAGCATGTTAGTGACGCATCCCGCTACCGCACGAACCATTAGCTTTAAGCTATGCCGCCGTTTTGTTTCGGACTCACCGCCAGCTAGCCTGGTTGAAAGCACCACTGAAGTCTTCCGCGCCACTTCTGGCAACATCAAAGCGGTGATGCGTCACATTCTCAACTCAGACGAATTCTGGACGTCGCCAGGGCAAAAGTTCCGCCGCCCGTTGGACTTCCTGATCGCCGCACTGCGGGCGACAGGCACAAACGTTCGCGAGCGCTGGGCCTATCAGATGCTCTTTGACGCCATCGGTCAGTCGCCTTTTGGCTGGCTGCCCCCCGACGGTGCGCCAGATACGGCAGACCGCTGGCTAACGACCAATGGTCTACTTAATCGCTGGAATGTAGCCAACACCCTGACACACGGCGCCCTGAGCGAAATGGAATCACCCTTCCGGGCCGATCTCTTCGCTCAGATAGGCCAGCCTGCAACAGTGGGCGATCTGGTCGATACGATCGCGACACAGGTCTATGCGGCCTCGCTGCCCGAAACCGAACGCAATGCCTTGGTCGCCTTTGTGTCGGATCAGGCCGGGCCCGACCTCCCCGTGACGCGCCACCTGCTGGCCCGCAAACTTGGGTCCCTGTACGCTTTGATGTTAGCTTCGCCGCTGTTCCAGTGGCGCTAAAAGAGAGAGTGGTTTGTTATGAGAATTGAACCTGAGACTACAGTAACCCGACGAGGGTTTTTGCGCGGCGCGATGAGCGTTGGCGCTGGTGCTGGGGCAATCGGGATCAGTCAATCACTGTTTCCGACTTGGATGCCACGTCTGGCTTTCAACCCCAAAGGCCCTAGCGGACAAGAAGCAGCGAACCGCGACGTGATGGTCGTGATCTTCCTGCGCGGCGGCATCGACGGGCTGAGTGCAGTCGTGCCCTTTGGTGAAGGGGCCGCCTTCTATGACAAGCGTCCTTCCCAACGTGTGATGGAACCGGGTGGCAGCAACGAGTCATCATTGGACCTTGATGGCTTTTTCGGCATGCACCAGTCGATGGCTCCACTCAAGGAGATCTATGATGATCAACAGCTGGCAGTGGTTCACGCGACGGGCCTGACCGACCCGACTCGCTCGCACTTTGATGCGATGCTCTTCATGGAGTACGGAACCCCCGGGAGCAAGACCACCAGCATGGGCTGGATCGCACGCCATTTGGAAACGGCCTCCTGGCAAAACGACTCACCCTTCCGCGCCATCGGCTTTGGCACGACGCTGCCCTCCTCGTTGCAAGGGTCTCCTGCACCATTGTCACTTCAATCGATTGCAGATTTCCACCTGCGCGGTCGCGAAGATGAGTTACTGCGGATGCAGCAAGCCCTTCAGACGCTGTATGGTGTACAGGCTCCCAGTGATGATCTGGAAAGGCAAGCATCGCTGGTCTTTAGCACCATCAGTCTATTGGAAGACCTGAACGTGAGCGGCTATGCACCCGCAGCAGGGGCCGATTATCCTGGTGATGAGGAAGGTTTCGCGCTGGGCTTGCAGCAGGTCGCCCAGTTGATCAAAGCGGATGTTGGCTTAGAAGTCGCGACCCTCGACCTGGGCGGATGGGACACCCACGAAAACCAGGGCACTCATGATGGCACCTTCAGCTATCTACTCGATACGCTCTCGCGCAGTTTGCACGCCTTCTATGCTGATCTGGACGACCGGATGTAGAATGTGTCAGTCGTCGTGATGACCGATTATGGCCTCACCTTGCTCGAGAATGCCAGCCAGGGTACAGATCACGGACATGGCAACATCATGCTGGTGATGGGGGGCGGTGTCAATGGTGGCCAGGTTTATAGCGATTGGCCCGGACTGGCAGCATCAGCCTTGAGCGACGGTGATCTAGCCATCACAACAGACTATCGCGATGTGCTGGCGGAGTTGCTGCTGAAACGCGTCAAGAATGAGGCACTCGGTCAGATTTTCCCCGGCCACAGCGTTCGATCCCTTGGATTGATAGAGCCACGTGCTTAGCACGTGTGACCACAGGAGAGCAACATGAACAAATTGAGTCCGATTTTAGGAGTGGCGCTGGTCGCTTTGTTGGTAGCCTGCCAGGGAGCGGCAAGCCCCGCGGCCACTGAGAATGCCGCTGAAGAGGCCCCGGCATCGAACGAGATGATGGGTGAAGAGATGGGCATGGGCGATGATCAGTCGCAGCCCAGCCAAACCTGGCAGCCCTACAACGAAGATGATCCCACGTCCGAAGAGGCGGTCATTCAGTACGTTGCGACCAGTTCACGCTTTGCCTCATGGCTGGAGCAAAATCCTGGCTGGCGAGGCTATGTCTGGCCGACTGAAGAAGGTTTCATTGAAGTCGAGTTTGAGAATGATGAGGACTGGCTCGGCTGGGCATTGCTAAATAATGCAACCGGTGCTTTCATTGAGGCTTTCGTACCTGAACCCCTCTCGGAAGAGGAACTCGAAGCTGGGCGCGCTGCCATCACCAGCCTGGTCAAAAATGACCCAGAGATCACCGCGCTGCTGGAAGACCCAGCAGCTTGGTACAGTGAAATCAATTACAATCCTTATGAAGGCTTCTGGGAAGTCAGCTTTGAGCGGGGCTTAGATAGCCTATTAGTCATCATCTGGCAAGAAGGCGACGAATACTACCTCGAAGAGATCATCGACCTCAACGTGATCGAAGAGGAAGAAGCCGAGCGCATGGCGGTTGATGAAGCAATCACGCTAGCTTTCTCGGTTGAGGGGATTGATGCCGCGCTTGACGGCCATGACGATTGGACCACCTACGTCGAGAATCAGAACGAGTCGGTCTACAGTGTGTCTTTCGTATCGGCGGGGGAAGAGTTGTTCTACGCCCTCGTCAACATTGCTGACGACACCGTTCTGGAGTCAACAACTCGCTAGGCTCAACCCCTTTTCCCTTTAGCTATCGTTACAAGGTCACCTCGCTTGAGGTGACCTTGTTTGTGAACCGAGGCACAACTTCTCAGGCCGATCTGCGTAGAGTATTCTGATAGAAACTGCCCCTCATCAGGAGATACATGATCTAATGTCAACCTCAGTTCTGGTTGCTTTTGCCACCACGCATGGATCAACGCAACAGGCCGCCGAATTTGTCGCTACGATCCTGCGTGAACATCATCTCAATGTTGATGTCCAAGCCGCCGCCGACATCAAGACCCTCGACAGCTACGATGCCGTTGTCCTCGGCGCACCCATTTACGTTGGAAGCCTGCACGGCGAGGCCAAGAAATTCCTCCGTCAGAAGCAGTCCGAATTGGAAAGTCGCCCAGTCGCTCTGTTCGTGCTTGGTCCTGTGCAGGATGTTCCAGAGGAGATGGATGGGGCGAAAGAGCAGCTCGCCAAGAACTTAGAGAAGTTCCCCTGGCTCAGCCCGGTTAGCATCGAGGTCTTCATTGGTGCGATACCAAAGGAAAACTTGCGCTTCCCCTACAATCTGCTGCCTGCTCTTCGAGAGCTTACTACTGGCGATCAGCGAGACTGGGACGCGATGCGGGCCTGGGCCGACCAGTTACCTACACTGCTCGCAAATGAGAACACACCGGCTGCAAAAATATAATCAGGTGCGCCGAAATACTTACGCTAGACGCTTCCTTTTTCACCCGAGTCATGCTACGATAGGTTTGTGTTAGATTGTATTGGTACTATGAAGGAGTAAGACGGTGTATTGTATGCTTTGTGGAAAGCGGAGCGACTGCGATTGCAGTTGGCAACCAATCGATCGGGACGCTTTTGGCCGGTCACACATTCGACCATTTGATCCCAGTATCGATCTTCCCAAGCCAGATCGCAGTAGGATCTACCCACCTCAGCCCGCCTTTCCGGCCCCGCGCATCATTGAGCAGCCAACCGGAGCGCTCAGTAATGCAGGTCTGCCCGAATGGGATAGGGCATGGACGAGCGGTCTAGTTGGTTGAGATCGCCCAACAAACCGAAGCAACCTACCTGACGGATCGTGCCCAGCACGGTCCGTTTGAGTTTCAGGCCAAAGCGATCCCCAGAGCCATTAGCGCACAAAAGATCAGTGCAAGCTGGGCTGTTTGCGCCAGCGTCAGATTCATATGTGGGCCTTCGTTCGGGCCATAAATGGCGCGGATCAAGCGCAGATGCAGCGGGATGGTCAGCAAGGCAATCAGCACGGGCCAGCCGAAGCCCAGGAGCCACAGCGCGATCACGCCCAATAGAGCGCCAATCAACAGCAGGACATATTCTAGACGCGCCCCCGGCTCCCCCAGGAGCACAGCCAGGGTAGTCTTACCCGCCTTCCGATCCGTCTCAATATCACGCAGATTGTTGACTACCAGAATCGCTGTGATCAGGAAGCCGGGCGGCAGCGCAGCCAAGACCACCAGCGGGGTCAGATCAAGCGCTTGCACATAGTAGGTACCACACACCGCAAACAGGCCAAAGAAAATGAAGACCGCCAGGTCGCCCAGCCCATGCGAGGCCAGCGGATAGGGACCGCCGCTGTAGGCCAAGGCCGCCAGGATCGATAGCACGCCAACGGCTAGGATTGGCCAACCTCCAACCACGATCAAGTAGCTGCCGTTCAAAACGGACAAGCCGAAAATCACGATCATACCCAGGCGCACCTGCTCCGGCGGGATCAAGCCACTTTGCGTCACCCGAGTAGGTCCGCGCCGCTCCTCCGAGTCAACGCCTTTCATAAAGTCGAAGTAGTCGTTGGCCAAGTTCACGCCGACTTGCAGCAGCAGTGCGCCCAGTAAAGCGGCCAGTGCCGGTAGGATCGCCAGCACATCATCATGGATGGCCAACCCCACACCGACCAACACCGGGGCGACCGCAGCGGGTAGGGTCTTGGGTCGGCTGGCCAGCAGCCAAGCGTCACGCTTGGAGATCGTCGTCATCCAGCCTCCTCAGCTTGCGGGCGGCGTCCCATGTGAACAGCCATCGTGCCAAACATAAAGCGCCGAAAGCTGACCTCTTGCAAGCCGACATCGCGCATAATGGTCGCGAGCTCCTCTGGCGTCTTAAAGCCTTCGGTCGACTCAGGTAGGTAGCTATAGGCAGAGTCATCACCCGCGATCAGCCGCCCCAATAAGGGAATCACAAAGCGTAGATGGATCAGAATAAAGGGGCGCAGCAGATTAGGCGGGGGCGGTGTCGTATCAAGGGTAACGATCCAACCACTGGGTTTCACCACTCGCATCTGCTCGCGAAAAGCGCGTGGCACGTCGATTACGTTGCGCATCAAGTAGCCAGAGACAGCCGCATCAAAGTGGCTATCAGGGAAGGGCAGGTTGATCGCATCTCCATCACACCATAAGATTTTCCTGCGCCCCAGGCGATCACGTCCGACCGTCATCATTGTTGGGGCGAAGTCCAGACCCACCACGGTGATGTCAGGATGTTGGCGCAGCCCCTCCTGAGCGATGTCGCCGGTCCCAGTCGCTACATCGAGCAATAGGGCATCCGAATCAAGGCGTGCCTGCTGAATCACATAGCGCCGCCAGCGCCGATCCTGTCCGAAAGTCATCAGGCGGTTCATCAGGTCATAGCGCCCAGCGATGCGCTCGAACATGTCACGTACGTAATGGGCGCGTTCGCGGCCCTGCAAGTCGGCCATCAGCCTGCCTCCAAATACAAATGCCGATTAACCCGGTGCTCCAATGCGTCAATAGAGAAGTACAGCAGGAGACCGAGTAAACTCATCGCTAGGATACCGCAGTACATCTCTGGATAACGTAGAATCTGGTAGGTCTCTACGACGATGTAGTAGCCCAGCCCATATTCCGTCAAAGACTGCTCTGCGATAAACAGCACCGCAATCGCCGTCCCCACTGAGATGCGCAGCGCCGTCAAGACGGCTGGCATCGCCGCCGGGAAGTACACAAAGCGGAATAGGGCCAGGCGACCTGCCCCGAGCGACCGCACGGAGAAGATCAACTCCGGCTGTAGATTGGCCGCCTCATCACGCACCACCACCAGAATTTGAAAGAAGAGGATCAGAGCGATCAGAAAGATTTTTGAGAAATCGCTGATGCCCAACAGCACGTAGATCACTGGCAGCAGCACGATTTTCGGCACCGGATAGGTGATGGCAATCAATGGGGTGAAGATACGATCAAGCTGGCGCATCTGACCTAGCCCCATCCCAATCGGTGCCGCCGTGACCACCGCCAGCCCCATCGCCGCCAAAACACGACCACTGCTTGCCAGCGTGTGACGCGCCAATTCTTCCGATTCGCTGAACAGCAGACGAACAAACAGCGGCAAAACCTCAACCGGGCCAGGCATAATAGGGCGATTGATGATCCATGTCAACCCCTGCCACAGCAGCAAGAACATCCCAATGCCGATCAACACATCGCGGAGGCTAAGTCGCTGGCGCATAGCTCGCCCCTAGGATGTCCCGAACTTGCGCCACACGCGCGGCAAAAGCCGTGCTTTTACGATAGTTGGAGCTACCAGCGCCGTCATTCTCCACAATGCGAGTCTGCCGATTGGGCGGCTCACTCAAAACCAGAATGCGTTCACCCAAAAAAACCGCTTCGTCAATATCATGTGTGACGATCACCGACGTTAGCTCAACCTCGCGCTGTAAATCAACAACCACGTTCTGTAGATTCTCTCGGGTGAGTGCATCCAGCGAGGAGAAGGGTTCGTCCATCAGCAGCAGATCGGGCTCCATGGCCAGGGTTCGAGCGATCGCCGTGCGCTGACGCTGCCCCCCGGATAGTTGCGAAGGATACTTCTCGCGTAGTGCGGAGATATTGAGACGGTCCAACCAGTAGGCAACCTGCTCGTTGGCCGTTGCTTTACTGAGCGCTTCCCCGCCGGGGGCATGTTCGCCATCTGGACCGTAGAATTCTCGGATGGTCAGACCTAATCGGGCGTTTTTCCAGACGGTGGCCCAAGGCAGCAGCCCATGGTCCTGCAAAATCAAACCGGTGCGAGGGCGTGGTCGCTGCACCGGCTGGCCGTGTATTGTAATCACGCCGCTGTCAGGCCGACGAAGCCCCGCCAGTAGATACAGCAGTGTTGATTTGCCGCAACCGGACGGCCCAATAATCGCCCAGGTCTGGCCTGTATCGACCGTCCACGAGAAAGACTCGAAGACGGTCGATTGCTGGCCATAAGCAAAACGGATACGATCAACCGCAATCATGCTCTGTTAGGGGAGGAAATCAGCGTTGACCGAGTCAGCATAAGGTAGGGCGGCGTCCAAAACACCCTTCTCTTGCAGCCATTCGATTACGTCGTTCCACTGCTCTTCGCTGGGGACTTTCGCCTCTGGGAAGGGTGGGACTTCATAGTCTTCCTGAACGTTCGGCGGAACCTGGATGCGTTCCAGCAGCAAGGCGCGATATTCTTCTGGGTTGGCGTTGATCTCGACGGCAGCGCGGTTCCAGGCTTGCAGGAAACGGCGCACCCCTTCAGGGTTTGACTCGATTGTGGCGCTGCTAAATGTCAGGACGCTGACGGCAAACTGCGGATAGGATGAGTCATCGATCACCAAAACAGCACCCGACTCAATCGCACTTTGTGCGAGCGGATCAGGTAGAGTAGCTGCCTCGAGCTGGCCTTCCATCAGGAGTTGGAAGCGCTCCGGAATCGCAGGAACCGACTGACCATTGATGTCTTCGACACCTTCCTGCTCCAGCAAACGCTCGGTGACGTATTCGATGATGGTATTCTGGGAGATCCCAATCGGCACACCAGACAGGTCAGATGGGCTGCTCACAGCGCTTCCCGGAGCGGCTAATACACGGAACAGCGGCGCTTCGGCTGTCGCTTCGCGTGCGGCCATCACGACTTGTACCTGAATATCATCGCGGTTGAAGACGGCACTCGACGCCATCTCATTGAGCATCGCATCGATCTCACCAGCCTGCATGAGCTGGTCACGCTCGACAGCACTGGCGACCGGCACCGACTCGACCTCGATACCAGCATCAATGAAGTAGCCGTTCTGCTCGGCAACGAAGAAGGGCAGAACATCCAGGATAGGCAGTAGTGCGACCCGCAGCGCTTCAACAGCCACCTCTTCTTCAGCCGTATCAGCCCCAGTATTCGCTGGTTCGTCTGCCGGAGCAGAGACGCAAGCAGCCATTATTGCAGCGATTAGACTGATCAACAAGATAGGGAGCAGTTTCTTCTGCATTTCTCACTCTCTTTAGTCGTTTTAGAAATCATCAAACACAGTGTAACATGTGATTTCTTGCACAACCACCTGAGTTACCAGATGACTATTCTGTCCGAGTGCGCTCCCACTCAGCGACGCGCAGTTCAGTGAGTTCACGCCACTCGGGCGTGACTTGAACCGCTCCCACCTCGCGTGCAATCTGCCGTGCGGCCAAACCGATAATCGCCACAAAGGTCGGATAGGCCAGTTCGAGGTCCGCAAGCTGTTGAACACGCAGACCACCTGCCATCCCCGCTGAAACGGTCGAGACAATCTCGACGGCTTGTTCGCCCACCACGTGCGCCCCAAGGATCACACTGCTGCGCCGATCGACCACCAGCTTACAAAAGCCCACCTTGCGGTTGTCGATCACGGCGCGGTCAAGATCGGCATAAGGCACCGTCGCCGTGACAACATCATAGTGCTGACGTGCTTGCTCTTCTGTCAGCCCAACGCCTCCATACTCCGGATCGGTAAAGCCACCGTGCGGAATCAGGCGCTCCTCAGCGGCTTGATTGTAGGAAAGTAGGGCATTTTCGGCAGCGATACGCCCTTGATAGCCTGCTGACTGCACTAACATGCTGCGCCCGGTAATGTCCCCGGCAGCGAAGATATGCGGTTTTGAGGTCTGCAAATAATCGTTCACCAGCACATAGCTGCGCGTGGTCTCGATCCCAGCCTTGTCTAGGGCCATCTGAACCACGTTGCCCGGCCAGCCAATCGAGGCGATCACGGCGTCAACAGGCAAGCGCTGAGGTTGCTGATCTGCATCCGTGTAATCTAGTTGGTAGTGGCCGTCCCGTTGAGTGATGCCCTGCACTCCGCCAATCCCGGTCAATAGGTTGATGCCGCGCTGGCGAAACTGTGTAGCAATCTCACGTGATACCCCTTCGTCCTCAGTCGGTAGGATGCGTGTTGCTATGTCGAGCAAGGTTACCTCGACACCGAAATCCTCAAAGACGGAGGCAAGCTGGCAGCCTGTCGCACCAGCCCCGATAATCGCCACAGAGGATGGCGTCTCACGAAGATTCCATACCGTTGCACTCGTGAAGGCATATTCGCCACCTGGGAACGGGAGCTGACGAGGTGAGCCACCTACACATAATATGAAGCGCTCCCCTTGCACCTGGCCAGAGGTCTCTGTCGTTAGGGTATGCTCATCAAGAAAGGCGGTTTGTCCTGCATCAGTGAAGGTGCTGACGCCGATCTCCTCAAGATGTTCCTGAAGCTGCTTTTTCGTGTGGACCTCATCAACAACGTCTTGCGTGCGCTGCATGACGGCGGCAAAGTCCACGCGAGGTGCTGCGTCGATTTGCAGCCCATACATGCTGAACTGCTGACTATCTCGCATCAAGCGCGCCGCTTTGGCCAGCACGCGCGTCGGCACACAACCATCGTTGGTACAGGTGCCCCCCAGACGATCCTTGTCGACCAGAGCCACATTCGCGCCGAGTTCGCGGGCACGCAGTGCCGCCACCACGCCAGCGGGGCCACCGCCAACCACTACCACGTCATACATTGTCGCGTTCCTTTGCTTACGCAGTCATCACTAGGCAGATTGTAGCCAGCGCGCCAGATGATAGCGATGAAGTTAGTTCTTGCTGGCCGGGGCGAAGGGGAGCTGCTTACCGCGATAGTGAGCCACTTTGAGGGACTGCCACAAGCTCAACGCGCTGATCGTGCCAAATCCAGCGGCATAAAGCAGCATAAAGGGGAGCGCAGCGGGGACACTGGTCCAGGCCACCCAGGCACTGATCGCCGCGTAGGCAAACAGGATCGCTTCGAGCAAACTCACCGCGTTGAGCGATTGACGATAGTGAGTTGAACTGAGTCCGTCTTGCTGGTCGTCGGAGCGAAACTTGGGCGTCCGCTCGAAGGCAAACTGCTGATTAGAGAAGCCCCGCAGCACCGCCAAGGTGTTACTCAAGGCAATACCCAGGCCCATCATCATATAGGCTGGCAGAACCAACAAACGTTCGCCGCGATCCTCGTACAATGTCATTTGCCCGATGACCACCTGCAGCAAGGGGCCAAGGGTTGCCAGGCTGAGGCCCGCCAGCGGAAGGCCAGTCAAGGTATCTGACAGCATCAAGGGGAGGGTGGTGAGCAGCAGCAAAATCAGCAGCGGGTGCACCAAATAACCGCTCAAATGTAGAAAGGCCTGCACCTTCTGCCACAATCTCAGATCAGCGCGCAGAATGTCGGGGCCGAGCTTGCGCAAGCATTGGATTGTACCGGTCGCCCAGCGGGCCTGTTGGGTCTTGAAAGCCATCGCGGTCGGCGGGAGTTCGGCTGGGGCGCTGACCTCCGGCAGATAGAGGCAAGCCCAGTCACGCAACTGCGCCCGATAGCTCAGGTCAATGTCCTCCGAAAGGGTATCGGCTTGCCAGCCACCGCTGTCCTCAATGCAGGTGCGCCGCCATACCCCCGCCGCACCTGAGAAATTCATCAACAGGCCGCTCCGATTGCGTGCGGTCTGTTCAACGACAAAGTGCGCATCTAGCGCCAGCGACTGCGCCCGCGTGAACCAACTGCTAAGGGCATTGAGGTGTGCCCAGCGCGCCTGAACCATACCGATCCTGGGGTCCGCAAAATGCGGAATAGTCGCTTTCAGAAAGTCTGCTGGCGGCACAAAATCAGCATCGAACACCGCGATGAAGGCGCTGTCGATCAGCGCGAGGCCAGCACGCAGGGCCCCGGCTTTGTAGCCCGTGCGAATCTCGCGCTGTACATGGCTGATGTTTAATCCCTGATCCTGATAATGCTCGACCAACCGATTGACGATGACACTGGTCTGATCTGTCGAATCATCCAAAATCTGAATGTGCAGTGCCTCACGAGGATAATCCAGCTGAGCGACGGCTTCGATCAGGCGCTCCACAACATAGCGCTCATTGTAGAGAGGCAATTGCACCGTAACCGAGGGCCAAGCGTGGGGCTGCGTTGGTTTTTGTGGCGCGGGGAATCGTCGCCGCAACAGATAAATCCCTGATAGAACCAGGGCGTTGAACCCGATTATTGCCAGGCCAAGCGCGCTAGCCACATGAACGACCTGCGCCAGAATGAGGGTCCAATGCGTCATCGGCATGATGATAGCGGATGAGTAGGCGGCGTCACAACTTCACCGCCGCAGATGTCCTATTCCGGTGGGGCTAGCGCATAGATACGGTCATCATTGCTGCCGATGTACAAAACGCCATCCACAATCCAGGCAGAAGAGGAGCGATTGTTACCCGGATTGCCCGTCTGGATGCGCCAGAGTTCGTCGCCGGTGGTCGCATCCAGCGCATGGAGCAGGCCACCCGCCTCACCCGCAATCAACACCACATCCTCAACCAGGCTGGGCGACGCATAGAAGGGCTCGCCTGCTGTGAAGCGCCAGACTTCTTCCCCACTCTCCACATCGACTGCGTAGACCGTGCCATCCACACTGCCGAAAATCACCCGATCTTCGCTAACAACGACTGCGCTATTCACGTCGTCGCCTGTCGCAAAGCGCCAGATCTCTGCCCCATCCTCTCGAGCGAAAGCATACAATGCGCCGCCATTGTTACCCACGTAAATGCGATCATCCCTAACGACCGGCGTGGACCAAATCTGCCCGTCAGTCTCGGCCTCCCACAACAGGTCACCGGTCGCTAAGTCAATCGCACTGAGCAGGCCGCTCCAGCTTCCAATGTAGACAATGCCATCGACAATCGCGGGGGACGACCAGATTTGCCGACCTAAATCCAGCGACCACATGAGTTCACCGCTGCCTTGTTCCAATGCATACAGCGTACTGTCACTGCTGCCAATAACGACCAACCCAGCAGCGATCGCCGGTGAGGCATAGATTTGGGCACCCGTCTCAAACGACCAGACAAGATCGCCAGTCAGTGCGTCGAGAGCATAGAGGATGTTGTCCTGACTGCCAATGAACAGCAGGCCGTCAACTACCGCTCCCGATCCAACAACCTCATCACCTGTTTCAAAACGCCAGATCAACTCGCCACTGAAACGATCCTAAGCATAGACATATTGATCAGCGCTGCCGACAAACAGCAGATTACCTGAGACAATCGGTGAGCCGCGCACATTGCCATCGGTTTGGAAACGCCACAGAATGTCTGGCGCGTCGCGCAGTGCTGGCCCCTCAAATTGGCCGGAGCGTGCTGTATCGCCACGAAAATGGACTGGGTTCTCATCAACAACGGGTATGGGGGGTGATGTGGCCGTCGCGGCCAGAGCGGTCTCAGTGGGTGGAGCAGTCGGGGTCGGTGAGGGGGTCGGTTGGCAGGCAGTCAAGAGAACAACAAGGACAAGTACCAGCCAGATCAGGCGAGTCATTTCAGCCCATCCAGGATATCCATTAAGCCATCGTTTATTGAGTCGACAACACGATCCGCGACCGGGTTGAGTGCATCGCGCTTACTGGCTTCGGGGGCCACACCCACCGCCTCATCGGTCACATTGAGGCCCAATGCGCGCAGACGTTGAGCCGCCTCACGCACCCCGCGAATGCCACCGGTTGAGTCTTCAAACACAATCACACGGGTCTGCCCTTCACGCAAAGCCAAGAGTGGGCCAGTCAACTCATTGTCCGTCGTGAGATGCTGAGCAGCCGCCAAGGCAGCTTCTTCTTGGCCGCTCAATGCAGACCCGATCGCAGCGAGCGCTTGCACCGCCGCCGGTTTTACATAATCTGCCACGTGCCCACCATTCTGATCAGCCAGCCAGGCCATGCGCCCCGCAGCAACAATGGGCAGTTTCCCCGCAAAGCCCACCAACTCCACCCCAAGTTCCGCTTCTGGAGAGTAACGACCTCGTTGAAGATGGGGGATATCCGCATCACTGAGGTCTATTGGGGGCAGGCTGGGGCGTGCGGTATAGATCACCGCTTGCAACTGCTTCTGGTCAACCGCAGTCATCACCGCTTCAACGCGATCGGGGCTAATCGAGGCGCGATCAAAGCTCAGCAAGGTGCTGTCAACCTCAAAGGCGGGCGGAAAACCATAGGTTTGATGGAAGCGATTATGGCCCAGGGTGAGTGTTTGAAAGACGGTCGTTGTCACACTGCGAATGTCATAGACATCGCGGAACAATTCATCGATCAGGTGTTGCGCGTCAGGAGGTTGAGCCTTTTTCAATACCGTATGTACGCTGACTGTGATCGGCCCGGACTGATAATGATCGCGTACCCGTTCAGCGATGTGCGAGAAATCCGGGCGTTGGATCGAGATATGAGCTGCATCGATTGTTTGGATTGTCTCCGCGACAGTAGGACGGGCCAGGTCAGGGCGCTCAGCAACAGCCGCGTTGAGCAATGCGCCGACGCACATAGGCAGTGAATCCCACTCATTGGTGATGCCACAAGCCTCAAAGGCTGCGATCTCACCATTGCTGAGGTCTAGCGAAGATTGGCCCATCTGCTCGCCAAAGTGGTCCACAGCACGTCGCAGCGCCTCTTTATATCCGCCAGCGTGCAACAGCACCCCATCAACGGCAAACAAGAGAAGGGTCTGCTGGCCATTGGTCATTCTACCCCCTCATGCAGCCATGCAACATCGATCCGCGAGGGATACTCGCGATTC
>JAADYZ010000530.1 GCA_010092775.1 Chloroflexota bacterium | reverse complement strand
GGACCAAGTGCATCCGCGCCGCTGGGCAGCGGGCTGAACACCTGGGTGCACGTTGCGGCGACCTACGATGGCTCCGCGTGGCAACTCTACATCAACGGCAGTGCCGCCGGGTCGCGCACGGCCAACAGCATCAAGCCGGGAGATGTCATCTTCGACAACATCTCGTGGGGCATCGGCAGCGGCACCGCGCAGGGCGCAGACCGCTACTTCCAGGGCACGATTGACGAAGTGCTGATCTTCAATCGGGCGCTGAGCGAAGCCGAGCTAAACACCAACCGCGATGGGCGCTACAACCCGAACGATACCCTGGTCGTCCCTGGCGAAAACCTGGATTTCCGCGGCACTGTGACCAACGACCTGACCGACCGGGTGCTATGGGGCGAACTGCGCACCATTTCGCCAGTCCTGGGTATCCTGGCCGCAGACGAGTTCTTTAAGGTACTGCCCGCACAGCAGAAGGTGCTCGATGGCACAATTACCATCCCAGCGGATGCAAAACCCCAGGCGGTTGCCATTGACCAGGTAGCTGGCGCCCGCGCCTATTCTTCAGCGGAAACACCGGACAACCTTCAACTGCATGCCCCGTTCGATAGTGCCCGTGGCGAGCAGTTCTTCCCAGTTACTGGGTACGGTGGGGCGACGGTGCAGGCCGAGTGCACCGGGAATATGTGTCCTACATCGGGCGAACCAGGGATGATCCAGAATGCGGCCCACTTTGATGGCACGGACCGGCTCACCACGACGACCACGTACATGGACCTGAGCTCAGAAAACGCACCACAGGGATTGACGGTTGGGTTCTGGGCCAATAGTGATATCAAATCTGGCGCGCTTGCCAAAGATACCGCCGTGCTTTCCCTCTATAACAGAGATGCATGGCGGCCGTCTACCGGGGAGACGTTTGAGACATTCCATATGAATGTTGGTCTGAAGAGAAATGATGAGTTCATTTGCCAGGTTTCACAATATCCCCCACCCGATCAGCAATCTGATGACACGCTCGACTCATACACGTTACGCTACAATGCAGGATCGGAGGCTTCGAATGAATGGAACCACTGGGCCTGTCGGGTTCGCCCAGATGGAAACGCCTTATGGATCAGAATATATCTCAATGGCGAATCCAAGAAGGCGTTTCCATTTGGCGGCAGAAGCAGCAGCTTCAATGTTGATTGGGCTCAGGGGCCAGCCATCATTGGGGCCAAACACCCGCAGGCGGGCACATCAAGTTTGGAACCGTTCAAGGGATCAATCGACGATTTACGGTTGAACTATGCCGAACTTTCAGATGCAACCGTTGCCTCGTGGTACAACCTGGGCAATAACTTTAGTGTCGGGCTAAACGAAGACCGCACCGACTCAAACGGCAACCCGACCTCACGGTTCCGCTACACTGGAATTGGCGCGCAACAGGACGCAACGAGTCTCACCTGTGACAACCACTGCCCCAAGGCTGGTGTGCAAGGCCAATATAGTCAGGCAGCAGAGTTTGACGGCGAGAATGACTACCTTCAGTTCAACGACATCAGCGTTGCGCGGGGCACTGGCAACAAGACGATTATAGGCTGGATCAATCCCGACAGCGTGGACGGCTGGCAGCGCATTATTGGCGCCGATGCGGACAACAAAGGATTTACGTTTGGCCTCAGTGACAATCAGGTGGTCTTTACTGCGCGTGAGTCCAGCACCAACGATTATCGTCTCGACACGCCGCGCATTGCCCCCAGTGTCTGGACCCACGTTGCTGCCACCATCACCAGCGACAATAAACTCCAGTTCTACATCAATGGGCAGTCCGCCGGGGGCGTGCAAAACCTTGCGAGCTGGACTGGCGGCGATGGCAATGTGCGCATCGGGGCATCCTTCATCGGAGAGTATTTCGGTGGGCAAATTGACGAGCCGACGATATACAACGGGGTATTCAGTGCCGAGAGCATTCGTGAGATTTATCTGACGCAAGTTTCCTACGTCGAAGAACGTGAGCGCTTCGATTTGACTGTCGACGCCAATTGGCCCACGATTGACATTGATGGACAAGCTAACCAGCATATCGCCAACGTCCCGACCCAACTGCTCGCCACCGTCAAAGATGACACCAGTGTTGCCCATGTCGAGTGGACAGTCGACGATGGCACCTCCTGGCAGAACACTCTGACCTGCCTGGATGGACAGGGCAACAACGCCTGGTGTCCATTAGTTGACCCTACCAACTCGCACCAGGGCTGGCGAGGCGAAGGTGCCTATGTACTTCGTATGCGTGCGACTGACGTGGTCGGCAATGTTAATGCTGGTTGGACCAGTACTCTGCCCTTCTACGTCGATGCCAATCACCCCGACGTGACGCTGACCGCACCTGCCGACGGCAGCTTTGCCCAGGTCAGCCGCAGCGAAACTCAACAGGACACCTGGCATCTGGCCCTCAGTGGCACCGCCCGCGACCCTGAACTGCAGAGCAACAGCGGCCCCGGCAGCGGCCTTGCCAATCTGGAGGTGTGGATCAGCGATATCACCGACCCGATCAACCCATTACCCCAGGACAGGGTGCGACCATCAGTGACCGGGGACGGTAGTTGGCAGACCGATATCGAGATAGTCAGCCAGGACCCTTCCGGCATCTATGCCATCTACGGCAACGCGGTGGATCAGGTCGGCAACACCACCGGCGATACTTTGTTCGCAACCATTACGCTCGACAGCGACGCGCCGCAGGCCTCTTTCGATACGACAGGCTTGCCAGCCAGAGCGATCCTGAGCCAGCAAACCTACCCCACGCTGCAGGGCACTGTGCGCGACCTGCCAATTGTCACGCAAAATAGTGGCGTCGACAGCGTCGAAGTCAGCTTCGAGTCAACCTCACCTGACTCGACCTTTAGCAACATTGCGCCAGTGCAAGCGAGCGACCTGGCATTGTACACACCGCTAGATGATACGTTTCTGGTCACCGAGACAACCCACACGGCACTGGACATTTCGCCCAACCAGCGCAACGGCACGTGTCAGGGCAACGCCTGCCCGACCGACGGGCTCGATGCGCCGTCTGAACGCGGGATGCGATTCGATGGGACAGACGACGGTATCACCATCCCCGACTTCGAGCCGGGAGGCAATGAGATCACGCTGATGGCCTGGGTGCAGCCAAAGAGCATCAACCAGAATCAGAACGTCATCGGGCACGGTCCTGATGCCAGCGCGCAGCGC
>JAADYZ010000529.1 GCA_010092775.1 Chloroflexota bacterium | reverse complement strand
GGTGCTGGTCGCGCCATCGTCGTCTGCTACGCCGGGTGCGTTGCAGGCTAGGGCAGCAAACAGCAGGCCCAAACCAACCCAGAGAAGCGGCTTTAACCGCATGGTATCCGTCCTTTGGTATGTCCGATCAACTTGTGAGGCTGAGTATAGCCTATCTGCCCCCTTGGGCAAGATGGACGCCGACTTACTTGACTTTGATGGCGACCGCGGTTCCATCGCGGACCGGGATGACGGTGCTGAGCAGCCGTTCGTCATCGGCCAATGTCTGATTAAAGGCCCGCATCCCACGCACCGCGCGCTTGCGTCCCTCGTCTTCAACCCGATCTTCGCCCAGAATATCACCATGCAAGAAGGCGTTATGCGCCAAAATCAAGCCGCCGACACGCAGATTGTCCAGCGCCCAGGCCAGATAATCCAGATAGCCGTCTTTGTCTGCGTCGATGAAAATGCCGTCGAAGGGGCCGTCTGGTGTCAGCGCTTCCAGCAGCTCAAGCGCTTTGCCCACTCGCACCTCGGTCTTATGACTCAAGCCGAGCTTCTCAAAGGTGCCCCGCGAGAATTCGGCGTGCTTCTCTTCTAGCTCCAAACAGATTAGCTTGCCGTCTTCGGGCAGGGCCCGCGCGATCCATGAGCCGCTGTAGCCCGCCAGCGTACCAACCTCGATCATACGCTTGACTCCGGCAGCGCGGATCAGGACTTGCATCATCTTGCCTTCGACGGCCCGGATGTGAATCTGCGGAATGCCCGCCTCTTCGCTCTCCGGCTTGATGCTGGCCATCGCATCGTCTTCCTGGGCAAAAAGATTAGTCACGTAGTCCATCACTGCCGCATGCGTCTCGTCGTCCATTTGACTTCTCCGTTGTGTTGGGGATTTGTCTTTCGATTCTACGGAAGGGCTGCAATGGTGTCAACGGACCCAGGGTCATCGCATCAACCGATGCCGAAAGTCGACATGTCGCGAAATAGCGCAAGATCTGCGGCAAACTCCCTGCAACTCATTTTGATGTAATAGCCCCAGGCGCCAGGAGCACACGGAGGTTGTCCCAGGCGTTATACTATGATTGTTAGTATCCCCTAACCTGGATGACTGCCATGACCCACGATCCCGATTGGATTCAACAGGAAGCCACCCGTACCCTGAAGCGCCTCAAACCGCGTATCGATCCGATACTCCAAGATGACCCGGACCAGTTGTTGTTCTGGCGCCGCCTGAATGAGCACTTCCCGCGTGCCCTGGGGCACTTGCTGACGCTTTATCGCGATCAATACGATTTCTTCTTCCACCTCGAAGCGCTCCTCAAGCTAATCGCCCACAAGTTTGTCGAACGACCGGCGGCGATGCGCCAACTGGATCAGCAGCGTGAAGCGGCCCCGACCTGGTTTCAGGATCAATCGATGGTGGGCGGGGTCTGCTATGTTGATCTGTTCGCGGGCGACCTGGCCGGTCTGCGCGAGAAGATTCCCTATCTGAAAGAGTTAGGGCTGACTTATCTGCACTTGATGCCGCTCTTCCGTTCGCCAGCGCAGAACAGCGACGGCGGCTACGCTGTCAGCGATTATCGGCAGGTCGACCCAAAACTGGGTACGATGGAGGAACTATCAACGCTGGCGGCAGACCTGCGGACCAACGGCATCAGCCTGGTGTTGGACTTCGTGTTCAACCACACCGCAGATGATCATGAATGGGCCAAGCGGGCCATTCATGGTGATGATGAGTACCAGCGCTTCTACTATCTCTTCCCCGACCGCACTCTGCCCAATCAATACCAGGCACACCTACGCGAGATTTTCCCGGAACAAGCGCCAGGCAGTTTCAGCTATCGTGAAGACATTGACCGCTGGGTATGGACCACCTTCAACCGCTTTCAATGGGACCTGAACTACGGCAATCCGGCTGTGTTCAACGCGATGTTGGGCGAACTGCTGTACCTGGCCAACGCAGGCGCGGAGGTTCTGCGCCTTGATGCGGTGCCCTTTATCTGGAAGAAGCTGGGAACGAGTTGCGAAAATCTACCCGAAGTCCACGACATTATGCGCGCGATGAACGCCTTGGCCCGCGTTGTGGCTCCGGCGCTGTTGTTCAAGTCCGAAGCGATTGTCCATCCGGATGATGTGGCCTCCTACATTGCCTGGGAGGAAGCGCCGCTGTCCTATAATCCCACCTTCATGGCTTTGATCTGGGAGGCACTGGCCACGCGAGAGGTCAAGCTGTTACGTCGCTCGATGGAGCGGTTGTTCGCGCTGCCAGAGCGCTGTAGCTGGGTCAACTATGTGCGGGTCCATGACGATATCGGCTGGTCCTTTGCCGATGAGGACGCCGCGCAAGTGGGCATCAACGGCTTCTTCCACCGGCTGTTTCTGAACGAATTCTACACGGGACGCTTCGAAGGTGGTTTTGCCAAAGGACTGGGCTTCAATTTCAACCCCCATACGCAGGACATGCGTATCTGCGGAACGACTGCCTCGCTAGCTGGATTAGAGCAGGCCATTGCCGCAGGCAACGGCTTGTGGATTGAGCATGCGCTACGCCGCATCTGTATGATACATAGCGTGATCATCGCTGCAGGTGGCATTCCTTTGATCTACCTGGGCGATGAGATCGCCACGCTCAACGACTACAGCTTCCGGAAGGACCCCGCCAAAGCCGATGACAATCGCTGGGTGCACCGCCCCCCCTTCGATGAGCAGCGGGCCACACAGCGCCATCATGCGGAACTGCCACCGGGCCGGGTTTTCACGGCGGTGCAAAAGCTGATCGAAGTGCGTCAACAAACAGCCGACCTGGCTAACGGCACGACCCACTTCATTGATGTGGGTAATCCGCATGTGCTGGCCTTTGTGCGCAATAGCAAGGTGTTGGTGCTCGCGAACTTCTCCGAGTTCAAGCAGATCGTGCCACTTGCGGCAGTCAGAGCAGCCTGGCAGCCGCCGAAGCGGGTGGTTGACCTGACTAGCGGCGATCTCCAGCAGATTGACGCCGGGATGTCATTGACCGCCTGGGGATGCGCCTGGCTAGCGGAGGCCTAGACCATCACATCTGAATTGTCGAACGGTAGCGTTATTGCACCACGCGGCAAAGCTATTGCGCTGAGTTGACCTGAGTATCCACAGCATCCCATAGCAGATGGCTCTTGAGGCCGCAGTTCTTAGCTGAGCGCAGGATGTTTGGTACCAACAAAATATGGACTGCCATACAACACAATAGGGGTGTGAGGTGGTCAGTGAGGGCCTGCTGATGGGTGCAGGGTGCTGCAAAGGGCGACCCGTGGGCCGCCCTGATCTGCCTATAGCAATATGTTGGGATTCTTGGACTAGACGCGGGGCTTATCCGCTTCGGGTCCGCTGATGGGTTGAGGTTCGACCTTGATGGGTTCGTAGCCATTGTGCCCATTGGCGGAAGCCTGAGCTGCGGCGGGGGTTTCGGACTTAGTGCCAGTGAATTGGCGAGCCAGTAGAAAAACACCCACACCAATCAGCGCAATCGGGAATAGCCAGGCCAGGCTGTCGATCAGCAGGCCGATGCCAATCAAGGCCATGATGCCGCCCGGGATCAACGCCCACCAGTTGCTGCGATTGCGCAGGTAGACGTAGAAGAAGGGCAGGGCGATGGCAAACTGGACGTAGGGCGCGGTCAAGGTTGGGAAGATCATATCCAGCGCCAGCAAACCAACAATCGCGGCCAGCACATAAGCGGGGATGAGCGCCCACCAGTTGCTCTCGCTGCGACCATAGACGGCCAGGAAGCCGGCGCTACCCGCGCCTAAAATGGCCATCCAGACGAAGGTGTTCAGGAAACCGCCGAAAATCTGATTCAGCAGAAACAGAATACCTAGTACGATCAATCCGGCACCGATTAGAAAGGTGGCGTCAAACTCGCGTGATTTCGCGTTCATCTTGTTCGAGCAACTCCTGTGTTGTGTCATGTCTACTTAGTGTTACGCAGGCCAGGCGAGAAGGTTGCACAGGACAAATCGGGCCATATGCGGTACCATCCGACATCACATTGCAACATTGGGGAGTAAGGCCTAATGTCGGGTTTATTTGATTTCGGAGAATTACCTGTTCTGGAGACAGAACGACTGACGCTGCGGCCCATTGGCAGTGACGACGCCGAGGCGATTCTACGCATTCGCGGCGATATTGAAGTGACCCGCCTTTATACGGGCCAGCCATATCAGAGCATCACGGATGCGGAGAGCTTCATCGCTAGCCTGGGGCCCGACTATGAGGCGCGCCGCGCGATTAGCTGGGGCATCACATTGAAGGAAGTCGATGGCGTGCCCGGCGAGGTAATCGGGCTGGCAGCCTTACATGATATTGCCTCAGACGATCGACGTTCGGGCGTGCGCTACGAACTCCAGCGAGCCTACTGGGGGCGAGGCATCGCCAGCGAGGCGCTGCGCGCTGTCTTAACCTTCGCCTTTGACCAGCTTGGGCTGAATCGCGTTGAAGCCTCCTGCGCCGCCATCAACGCCGCCTCGGTGCGGGCATTGAAACGCCTCGGATTTACGCAAGAGGGCCAGCAGCGCGAACGCCACCAGCAGGATGGCGTCTATTACGACCGCCTGCTGTTTGGCCTGCTGGCGCGCGAATTCCAGGGTGCGTCCGAAGCCGCATGACGCACATCATCAGCGGCCTATGCAATCGGGCGGGGCGCTGTGTGGAGGTTTGCCCGGTGGATTGCATCGCCCCTGGCGATCCGGCAGCGGGTTGGAATGGCTACTACATTGATCCGCTGGTCTGCATCGACTGTGAATGGTGCCCACCGGCCTGCCCCTACAATGCGATCTGGCCTGAGGCTGACGTGCCGGGCTTTCTGCAGGCGGATATTCAAGCCAACTACGATTTCTTTGGGCGCGAGCGCCCAGAGGAAAGGTGACCGATGTCGCGCTGGGAGTATAAAATCATCAAGCAAGCTTGGACCGGTGCAGACCGCGAGATCGCTGCGCTGGAAGAGATGCTGAATCGATATGGCAACGGCGGCTGGGACCTGGTCGATGTGACCTGGGACCCGGCCAACAAGCTGACCGTGGCAACGCTCAAACGGCGCGCAGGCGGCGACCGGTTGCTGCCCAAACGTGGACCTGAGATGGCCTAAGCCGGAGGAGCGCATGGCATCCTTAACCGATAGCCCAGCAGGGCGTGACCTGCTCAACGACCTCAATCGTGACCTGGTGGCGGAGATGGCCCCGGAAGAACTCGACATGTTCGGGGAGTTGATGAGCGAGTACTACGCCGACCCAAGTCCGCCCAATCCCGATGAGCAGGCGGCTGACGATCCATTGGGATTTGGCCTTGGCGAAACCATCATCGCCGTGACACCTGCCTCAGCCGCAGTGCTAACTGCCGTGATCCATTTGATCATGCAGATCAGCCAGCACATGGCCTTCGATGAGGTGTCTGATCAACTGCGCGTGCGGATCAAAAGCCTGTTCAAGAAGCGCCCCAAGGACGAGCCCCCACCTCCCGACGCGCCCAAACTGAGTGCCGATGATCTGGCGCGCGTCCGGCAGGTGGCGATTGACGAGGCCAAGCGCTTCGGCCTGCCAGAGGAGCGTGCCATCTTGATGGGCGACGTTCTCTATCGCCGTCTCTCTTTGGGAGAGTGACGCGTGGGGCGACCAGACAAACTGTCGACACGCCCGTCGCCACCGCCAAGTGCCGGGGAGCGTGTCAATCCGTTTGCCTTCCCCGCCGAGACCAATCAACGCTTTACCCTCTTGCTGCTGAGCGGCTTGATGCTCACCGTGAGCATCGGTACCATTGCCTTTTCCACCTTTTATCGCTTCATCGTGGAGCCACTCTTGGGCGGACGGCTCACTGACGCCCAACTCGACAGCCTGTTTACGGCGGGCAATCTGCTGACCTTTCTGGTGCTGCTGCCTTGGATTGGCCTGGTGACCTATCTGGTCTATCGGCGGCACCCGGTGGCCCTGCGCCGCCGCCATCGATTAACCCCCTTTGACCCGGCGAGCGACCCGCGATTTCAGCGCGCCCTAGAGCGCTTCGCCCTAGATGCGCACCTCAAGCCCTTGCCACAGGTGGAACTCAGTTCGGGTTCTTTAGCCGATGGGCAAGCCTTTGGGCTGCCTGGCCGCTACCGGCTGCGCCTCGGTGGGCGATCGCGTTTGCTGCTGCGCAAGCGTCCGCGGCTTTTTCGGGCAATCGTGCTGCACGAGTTGGCCCACATCGCCAATGGGGACGTGTCACGGACCTACCTCACGCAGGCCCTGTGGCGCAGTTT
>JAADYZ010000528.1 GCA_010092775.1 Chloroflexota bacterium | reverse complement strand
GCAGATTCTTCGTCTGGATGTAAGCGATCTCTAGCAGCGAGTCGACTTCAAGGCTGGCGCGGACTGCTTGCGTCATCGCGGTGAGCGAGCGCAGTTGTTTAACCTGATGTTGCAAAGACCCTTGCGTCTTGACCAGTTCATTGATGGCGACGCTGGTGGCGAAAACCAGCAGCATGAAAATGCTGAACGCTCCCCATCCCAACTCGCCCAGGGAAACAGCAGCCAGCGGCGCAAGCGGCAGTGGCAAGATCTGGATGCCGAGAATGGTCACTTGATGTTCGCGGAAGGTCTCCACGACTGGCACACCCTTCAAGGCCAGTTCGGCCGCGAGGAAGACATTGTAGATGGCTACAAAGACCAGCAGGGTCACCGCGATGATGAACAGGTCTGTCGGAAGCACCGTGATCTGCCGTAGGGGCGTCTGCCCCCCCAGGAGGTAGAACATGCCCGTTGCAGCCAACAGACTCAACACGGTGCGATCGATGGGCCAGAGTAGATTGCCGATCAACACCAGCGTATCGCCCCTGAAAGGGTCTTTAGCGCCGTGTTGAACCATCCGCAGCAGGCGGATCACGCCGGCACCCACCAGGCCGATGACGGAGGACAACATGGCGATCTCGGCGCCAAGGGAGAACATCACCATCATACTGGCGGTAGGGATCAAGGTGATCAGGCCGAAGCCGGTCGTCACCCCTAGATTGGCGATCACGGCGATGAGGATCGTCAACAGCCCGCCGAGCAGTACCTCGATTACGGTCAACTGCGCAAAGTCGGGTAGCAGCAAAATCGTACCGATCGCTGCCGCAATCGCTAATGCAATCTGGCTGATCGCCACGCGTTGTTGGGAGTCCATCACTCTAATCCTATAGTCTGGCTGAAGTGCTTGACAAGGGCCGCGCGGCCAGTAACAAGTTACTGCCCCTTAACCTGAGTATCTCTATTATGCCGCATTGCGGCGTGCTGCGTCTAGCGCAGCACGGGAAGCGTGAAGCAAAAGGCCGCCCCACCCTCTGGCCCTTCGCCGATCCAGATGCGCCCACCGTGGGCTTCGACGGCCAGTTTGCTGAAGGTCAGACCCAGGCCAGTGCCTTTGGTCCCGCGTTTACGTTGGCTTAGATCGCCCTGGACGAACTTATCAAACAGGCGCTGGCGCAGGTGCTCTGGCACGCCCGGACCCGTATCCACCACACAGACCTGATAGTGATTCTCGCCCGGCGTGATGTGAATGCGCACCTCTCCACCCACCGGCGTGTAGCGCAATGCATTATCGAACAGATTGAGCACCACGCGGCCGATCTTTTCGCCATCCGCCTTGATGTGATGCAGCTCTCCTTCTGCAATCACCTGGGTTGAGATTTGCGCCTCGTTGGCCGTTCCGGCCAGACGGCGCATGACACCTTCAGCGATCTCATAGAGATCGATCTCGCTGCGATTGAGAATCAACTGGCCTGTTTCGAGTTTGTTGACGTCCAGGATCGTTTCGATGAGGCTGAGCAGTTGGTTGGAGCTGTCAAGCGCCACGTCCACCACATTGCGTAACAGCGTGATGTCTGGGCCTTCGTCATCGCTCTCAGCGATCTCATCCTGGGCGAGGTGCAGCCCCGCGATGATGCCGCCCAAGGGCGAGCGCAGGTCGTGCACGATCATGTGGGACATTTCCTCGCGGTAGATTTCGAGTTCGTGCTCTTGCGTGCGGTCTCGCATGACGAACAGCCGGCCCTCAATGCGTTCACTCTGGGTTTCAACGGGGAGCGACAGCTCCTCAATGTACAGGCGGCGGTTGTGTAGATCGTATCGGCGGCGGGTCAGCTTCTGCGGGTCCTCGCGGATGATGTGTTCCATCCGCGCGGTCTCTTCAGGTGAGTAGTTTATCCCGTCGATGTGGGTATTGGTTCCGGGCAGGAGTGCGTTGTAGGGCTGCCCGACAAAATCTGCCGTTTGGACTTGCAGCATGTTGTCCAGGCGTGGGTTAGCCAAGATGATCCGGCCCTCTGCGTCCAGCAGCAGAATACCATCCGTAATGCTATTGAGCACAGATTGTAAGCGGTCGCGGCCGATGCGAGTGTCTTCAGCCAATTGGGCATTGATGATCGCGACGGCGACCTGGGCTGAGAGCAAATCGAGGAAGCGCCATAGGTTCTCATCAATGTGCGGTTGATCGAAGGAGATGGTGAACACCCCGATCACCTCGTCACTCCGTTTGATGGGGATACCAGCAATAACCTGAAAATCTCGCGGCACATCTTCGTCGTCCGCCGGATTCATCAGTCGGTGCTGCTCTGGATCGTCAATCACGATTCGCTCACCGCTGCGCGCCACCCGCATGGTCAGACCATCTGGGCGTGGCGGCGCAATCTCGACATCAATATCGCCACTGGCCAGAACGCTGGCACCAAAGCTCAGACTGTCATTGCTTTGATCGTACAGGTAGAGGTGAATGTTCTTGGCGTCTGTGCGTCTGACCGCCTCCCAGGCAATCATGTGCAGCGCGCTGTTGACATCTGTCGCGTAGAGCAGTTCCACAGCAATGTTCCGCAGCGCCGCGAACTCATCGGCACGGCGGCGCGTATCTTCAAAGAGGCGCGCGTTTTCAATCGCAATCGCGGCGTGCTCCGCGAGGTTGGCCACAAAGCTCACGTGGCTGCGGTTGAAGGCACCCCGGTCAATGCTCTCGATATTGATGACACCGAGGCACTGCTCGTCCAGCATAATGGGCACCGCTAGCTCAGATTGACCATCGGGGAAGATGCGGAAGTATGTGGGATCGCTGCGTACATCGTTGACGAGTACCGCCTCTTTCGAGCGAATGGCCCGCCCGGTTATGCCTTGGTCGGCGTCCCAGCGGGTGATCAAACCGTCTAGATTGTGGCCGTTGCTGTGGCGCGCCTGCACGTTAAGGGTGTTGGTAGCTTCGTCCAGGAAGGCCAATTCACAGTAGTCCGCCCCGGTTTGATTGGCCGCCGCTTCCAGCACCTGGGAGATTACCTCTTCCAGGTCACGATGGCGCGTCATGCGCTGGGCTAAGGCCTCGACCGCCTCGATCTCGCGCACCCGGCGGGAAAGCTCGATGTCTGTCATCTGGAACAACTGCGCATTCTCGATGGCGACAGAGGTCTGCAAGGTCAGGGCCTCGGCAAATACCAACTCATCCGGGCTGAGGCTGCGCGCTGCGTCCATAAAACCGAGCAGCATCAAGCCGGAAATCGGGCCGCGTGAGACCAGCGGAAAGACGGCTGCCCATCCCAGGTCGTATTGATGCAGCAGCCGCTGCTCACCCTGGCTCAATTCTGGATCATCGCGCTGGAGGATCGCATGGGTCATCATGCGGGCGGCCTGGGTGACCTTGGTCAGTTCGCCGATGGTGAAGTTCGGTTGGGTCACATGGTCTTCACGAGTGCCGTCTTCGATTGTCACCATGCGCGTCTCAGCGCGGAGTGAGTCGGTGTCGTCGCGAGTTAGCAGCACCGTGCAGCTATCGGTCCCAAGGCTTTGGATCAAGAAGGTCGCTGTCGCTCGCAGCACGTTTTGCAGAGAGAGCGAGGCGTTGACGGCCATACTGGCTTCGTGCAGGCGCTCCAGGCGTTCGGTGCGCTTGCGGGTCTCGGTGAAGAGGCGAGCGTTGTCGATGGCGATGGCAACTTGTGCTGCCAGGGTCGAGAGCAGATCGAGTTCTTCCTCAGGGAAGCGATGACGATGATCGTAGTAGACAGACAGCTTGCCCATCAGCTTGTCGTTGCTCAGCATCGGCACATCGACCACCGTATGCAGGTTTTCGCGGCGAGCCATCTCGTGGAGTAGCGACAGGCTCGGATCGCTTTGCAGATCATCGATGATAACGACTTCGCCTGCCCGCAGGCGAGCATCGCGCTCATTGCGATCGACGCGATGGCCTTGGGCCGAGCGCACAAAAGAATCGCTGAAGCCGCGGCTGCGGCGCAGTTCCATCGTAACGCCGTCATTGGTCAAAAAGATGGCAACTTGCTGACTGCCCAACTCATCCAGCAGGGCATCGCAAACCGCGTCGATGACCTGATTGAGATCAAGGCTGGAATTCACAAGGCCCGCCACCCGATTCACCACGCCTAATTCGTCGGTGCGGCGGCGGCTGCGCTGATAGAGCCTGGCGTTGGAGAGGGCCGTCCCCACCTGCCCCGCAATGGTTTCGAGCAGATCAACATCGTGCTGCGAGTAGGCGAAATACAGTTCGAAGTTGCTCATGCCGATCACACCCAGCACCTCATCACCCGAAACAATCGGCGCGCCCAGGTAGCTGCGGGCAGGGGTTCCTTTCCCCACCGGCTGAATCCCCAAACGGCGGGCGGCCTGAAGGGTGCCATCGTTCAGGCGTAGGGTGCGGCGCGTGCGGATCACGTACTCAGTGAGGCCATTGCCGAAGCTGCGGGCTTCGATCTCAAAGGGACGACCTTCTTTGTAAGAGATCGGGAAGCTGAGTTGGCGAGTCCGGGTGTCTGCCAGGGCGACGTAGAACACCGAGGTATCGAAGAGGCGGCTGACCTGACGATAGGTCTCTCGTACCACGTCATGCGGGTCAAGCGTGGCGTTGAGCGCCTGGCTAATGCTGCTCAAGATACTCAAATCGGACAGCCAGGCATTCATGTTGAGGCGCGCTCGATTGATGCTGTAGAGCGCGGCCAGCAGCCCCACAAAGATCAGAACCGTCAACCAGCGCTGGCCCGGCCAAAGCAAGTAGGCGGCAGCAAGCAGCGGTCCAAAGGCGGCATAGAGCGTATTCAACAGCAGGATCTGCCACTGCTCGCGGGCAAAGCGTCGAACGTCGGCCCAACCAAGCAGGCGCGAGCGCGCTGCTGAATCGCCTTGGGCCTTGCGTGCTGCTGGGCTGGCAAGCATCACCCACAGCAGTGTGGTCGCAGCGTGCAGGGCGATCAGGGTGAATGCAAGCGCCACCAGCGCCAGCAGGTCGTTCTGGGCGAAAATGCCTTCAGCGATGGTTCCACCCAAGCTCTGGTAGACCCAGCCTGCAGGGACCAGGGCCAATGCGACCGTCCCAATGTGCCACAGCGTTTGGATCAGCACGATCCGTTCGTGGGTGCTGATGCCCAACCAACGCCGGTTGACGGCGATGCGAACCGGCACAGAGATCAGCCCGGCCAACACAATCGAGAAGGCGGCGCGCTCGGCACCCAGCACCAGGGCAGCCGCAATCGGGACGGTGTAGAAGGCACCCAACATCAAGCCGTGCGGCAGACGCGGCGAGAGCACCATCATCACAATCGTCAGCAAGCCAAAAATGATCGAGTGGACTGGCTCGCTCAGGCCGCTCGGTGGGACGCTTGACCCAAAGATCAACCACGCGGCCAGGCCCAGCGTGATGATCGTCAGGCCCCAGGCCATGATCGCTTGCAGGCGGTTGGGCAGCGCTTCCATGCCCTGGCGCGATCCGCGCATACCCCGATAGCGAATTCGATTGAGTGGAAACAAGGGAGCTTCGCGCGACATGCTAACCTTCATCTACCATCAGATGAGCATCGATTTGCTCATCCTCTAATTCTGCAATCTTCTTTTTACGGCGAAAGCGCAAGCTGCGATAGAGGTTGCGCAATTGCTCTGGGCTGAGTTTATCGCTGTTTTCAAAGAAGGCGATAGCGGCCCGCCCTAAGGCAAAGGTTCCACTGCCCGCCACAAAGCCAGCGATCAACCAGCCGGGGCCGGGGATGAACTTCACCGCTTCTTGGGCACCGTAGCGCACGGCAATCCCACCCGCCATCGCGCCGATGAGTTCACGCGCGCGGGAGACGGACAACGCCTCGCCGTAAATGGCGGCGAGGCGGACGAACATGCCAGCCTGCACACCCATCAGGAAGGGGATCGCCAGGCCGGGGATCGGTTCAAAGCCGATCACGCTGCTCAGCCCGGCGGCCTCACGCACCACGCGCATGGCAGCTTTGCGGCGGAACTCCGGCAGGCCGCGCCCCACGGCCACTGCCAAACGAGGATGGCTGTCGAGCAGGGCAGGGATCAACTGGTTGGCGACGTTCGTGCCTTGCTTGGCCGAAATCGGGATGATGGTGGTACCCAGTTTGCGCTCTGCATCGGCGATAACACGGTCGAGGTCGCGCCGCACCAGGTCGATCTTGTTGAGCGCCACCACAACCGGAATGCTCTGATCGCGCAGGCGTTGGTAGAGTTGGGCGTCGCTTTGGCGCACCCCGGCAGAAGCATCCAGCACCAGGATGGCCACATCTGCGACGGCCACCCCAGCCATCGCGCGTTCGGCATTCTGCGATCCACTGACTTCATCGAAGCCAGGCGTGTCTGAGAGCCAGAATGGGCCAAACTCCTCGCTAATCACGTCACTGGTGGTGCCGGGCACCGCCGACACCTGGGAGAGCTTTTCGCCTTTGAGTTGGTTAAAGAGGGTGGACT
>JAADYZ010000527.1 GCA_010092775.1 Chloroflexota bacterium | reverse complement strand
GTTGCTGTCACCCAACGCCAGCGTGGCGCCATGCCCCCTGGCGCGCAGGGCATAAAGCAAGTCCGCGCTCAGAAGCGGATGGATGTTCTTCAGCATAGCGGTTCGGTTCCTTGGGTCGGAAATGGACAGTCAGCGTCGCATCGGGCTGCGGCTGCTGACTTAAATCTAGCACGCCTTTTCAGCCATGATCCAACCAAGGCGGGCAAATCCGCGGGAATGAAACTGGATATGGACGCAACACCGGCTGTTTGGCGACTTCACAAACAACAGCGATGATTACGTTCGTGTATTCCAGTGACCAATGCCTACCCAACCCATGCACCAGCTTACTCTAAGAGAGAAGCCGCGGCCGATTGCCCATTGACTTCTTATTGCGATGACCACATAAAATTGGCCAGATTGACCCCTGCCAGCTTCTGTGGGCGTTAAGGAATGACAATCGATACCGCTGTTTCTGCACAACCGGATGAAAGGGCGAGATTCGAGTGGATCGTCTTTGACGGCGACGATACGCTTTGGGACACAGCAGCACTCTACAAGGCAATCACACACGAGTTTGCACAGTGGGTGGTCGAACAGGTCAATCAACACATTCCCAATCAAGAAACAACAATTGAGCAAGTTCTGGCCCGACAAGCACAAGAGTTCGAGTCACTTTTTGCAACGCTCCGCAACTCTGCAGCGCGCTATCCACGTTCGCTGCAAGATACAGCGGCCAGTTTTCTTGTCAAACTAGACAGAAAACCAGACTGCAAAACTGATCTATATAATGATCTTCTGTTTGAAGCTCACAGCTTTGGCGAGGAGGTATATCGACGGCCTGCCCGAATTCTCCCAGAGGTTGAACAGATCATCGGGATATTGAAAGCGGCAGGGGTCAATATCGGCCTGCTGACGGTCGGTGAGCCGTTGGTACAAGAAAAGAGGTTGCACGAGTTTCCGCTTCGCGGTGCCCTTGACTGGGTCAAGATCATTCCGGCTGACAAGGCCGATGCTGATACCATTGGCAAGGTAATCCATCGCCTCATGTGGCGATACAACGTTCCGGCCAAGGAGCGCATTCTTGTGGTGGGGAGCAGCCTTGAAACCGTCGTCAAGCCGGCAGTTCAGGTCGGCATTGCAGCCGCCTGGATCAATCGTGACGCCGCCGCAGAGCTGGCGGCCACTCCGGTCGACAATAGCCAGATTCCGCCTTCCAAATCTGAAGGCATTGTTGAAGAAGAAAAAGGGGAAGCCGGTACCCTTACCCGTTACGCCTATCTAACGGCGTTTAAGGGATGGTTGGCCGAGACGTACACCAGCTCACCTCAGCAAGAGTCATCAAGCAAGACGCATGTGTTCGGTGTCTTTGAAGGTGGTGGCGCCAAGGGGTTGGGCCATGTCGGCGCTTACAGCGCCTGTCACAAGCAGGGCATCCGTTTTCTGGGCGTCAGCGGCACCTCAGCCGGGTCGATCGTCGCTGGTTTGATTGCTGCAGGGTATGAGCCGGAAGAGCTATTCTCAGGGGATGGCAAAGGAGTACTGGAATCCGTCGAATACACAAGACTCCTTGGACCACGCCGTTGGGAATTTCTACAATGGGCTCGCGGTAAACGAATGATTGGGAAGTGCCTTTTATTCAATCGTAAAATTTCCACAATACGGCTTTCTTTTTTTCTATGGTTAGTGGCGATGACTTTCATGTTTTTTTCACCATTTTTTCTAGTATTAATTTTACTGCATGCCATTTTTTGGGGGCAGGGCTACTTCAAGACCAAGGCGTTTCGAGAATGGTACAATGAGTTATTGCGCCAAAAGGTTACTCCGACCGGAAAAAACAATGAAGTCACTTTTGATGACATCGAGAAGGATTGGCATGAGCGGTTAAAGCTGGGCTTGGCTGGCGACCAAAATCTTTTGGATTTGCTCAATGCGAACGGATGCCCGCTGAAGATCGTATCGACCAATGTTACGTCGCGCAGGATCGTGCTGCATCCTGACGATGGATCGAATGCGTTACCGGTGGCCGACGCGGTTGCGGCATCGATTTCGATTCCACTCGTCTTCCGACCCATGCGGTTACCGGATTTCAGGAACGGTGGCGACAGTGCACCCGACGGCGAGTGTGAACACGTCGATGGCGGCGCGTTGTCCAACTTTCCAGCGTGGTGCTTCAAGAATCGAAAGGATCGATTTTGTGCTCCGGTGCCGGTGGTCGGCTTTCATCTTGAGGACAGCTCAGAAAAGGCCAAGCCACGCGCCGGGTTGCTGCCGTTTGTTGGTCAGCTGGCGTCGACAGTGATCGCCGGGTCATCCCGGCTCAGCGTCCGGGGCATCCCTGACCTTCACGAGATTGATTTGCGAATCAAGACGGGCGTTCTCGATTTCGACATCGGTGGTGCCGAGAAGAAGCAGACCTTTTCGGAAGGCAAATCCTGCACATTGACCTACATCTTAAAAGGCGAGCTGGGCTATCAGCTTGCCTCACAAGAACAGATGGCCCCGCACCTTCGCGCGTTGCATGAGGGGATGATCGGGGTCCTGGGGTCCGTAAAACCTCAGCTCCGTGATCCCCAGCCACACCTTCGGGTCAACGTCGTGTGTCGGCGCGTACAGAACCGCAAGGCCACGGGCGCACTCCACGTCCGCTATACATGGAACATGATGTAC
>JAADYZ010000526.1 GCA_010092775.1 Chloroflexota bacterium | reverse complement strand
CGGCCCAGATTGGGCGCCTAAATCGGGCTATCATATTAGCGCATGTTCGCCTGGCTTGCCACGCTAATTAGACGCTCCTACCGCGCAAGCTGGTCGAGCCAAGGGCCTCGCTTGCCGGGTTTCCCAGCATCGTCTATCATCCGATCACTAAGGCACATAATGATAGCGATACACCATGTCTGTAGACCCCAATTCTTCCTCATCGACTGACCCGCTTCCGCTAATCGGACGTCAGGCTTTGGTCGAAACAATCTTGAGCAGTTTCGAGGCAGCAGCCCAGGGCGGCGCTGCCCATATAGCCGTCAAGGGGCCGAGCGGGATGGGCAAATCCCGCCTGATCGAAGAGATCGTCCAGCATGCGGAGGCGCAGGGTTCGCGGGTGGCCTTCATTGCCTGCCGCCCCGGCCCGCGTGAAGATCAACTGCTGGCTCGCTTAGCGCTTGGTTTGCTTGCGATTTCGCCGGAGCAGCCCCCTTCAGAGCAGGTCCTGCACGCAGAGCGCCTTCTGCGTGACCTGGATTTGGAGCCGCTGCTGGAGATCATCGATTCGATCTTAAATGGCGACGAAGTCGAGATGACCGACGAGCATCGACGCGCCCCCAGCAAAGTGGAGCAGATGCGGCAAACACAGGACCAGTTTGATCTTGACGACACCGAGGCCGACCTCGACATTCTTGAAGCGACGGAGATCGCCGAGCGACCAGACGACATCCCGCCGACCTTGCGCTCCGTCAGTACCCCGGTTGAAGCCTTGATCGAGATCAGTGAGGCGGTGTCTAAGCAGGCGCCGCTGCTGCTAGCTTTTGATGATCTGGATGCGGCCACCCAGCAGGGCTTGACCATGATTCTCTCGCTGACGGGCCGTCTCTACGATCTGCCGGTGATGGTGCTCGGCACCTTTAGTGAAGGTTTTGACGTTCCGCCAGAGTTTAAAGATGTGCTAACCCTGGGTGCCCTCCCTCACGATGGAACGCTGGCGCTGGCTAATGTGCGTCTAGGTGGTGCAGGGCTGAACTCCCGGCTGGCCGAACGGCTGTGGGAGCATACCAGCGGACATCCGCTGCATGTTATCATGCAGGTCGACCATTGGCGGGCTGTCAACGTCGATACTGATGACGACGCAATCGAGCGGGTTCCACTGCTTAGTTTAGAGGACGCCTTCCGAGCGGCTTTCACCCGGCTCGACCTGGGCCAGCGGAGTACCCTGGTGGCTGCCGCAGTCCTCGGCGATAAGGCGCGCATCACGGGCCTGGCCGCCGTCCAACCCGACCGGACGCAGGATGATGTCTTCAACGACCTGCAAAGCCTGATCCATACCATCTGGCTGTCCCGCTATGGTGTAGGGCGACGTGCCACCTACCAATTCCGCACACAGATCATGCGTTTACTGACCCTGGACACGCTCGGCGTGGAAAAACGCAAAGAGATCGAGCTTAAAGCTGGCGACTATTATGCGGTCAGTGCGCCGCGCAAACTCAATAAAGTCGAGAATGCCCTTTACCACTATCAGCAAGCCGGAACGCTCGACCGGGCACTGGCGATGTTGGATGTGGTCGCAAGTCAGGTGCGTAATGCCCAAACGGACAGTGAAGATGATCAAACGCGTTTGACTCAATTGTATGAACGCGCCATTCAACTGATCGACAATAACGTTGACTATCGCAAGCACCAAGCGGCCTACGCTGAAGCACTAGGCGATATCTACACCAGCCGCGAGGAATATGGCCTGGCGGTACGCGCCTACAGCGATTACAGTCCTACCATCAGCTCAACGACGCTGCTGAGTAAGCTGGGTTTGGTGCTGCTGGCGATTGACCCCAGCCGGGCGATTACCGTGCTGGAGCGGACCATCCCGGCCACCCGACCCTACGAAGACCGTGATCTGCGCTGGCGGTTGGAGGCTGGCATCATCTGGGGCCTGAGCCTGACCGGCCACCACTACGCCGCCATCCGGCGCAGCCGCGATCTGCTGGGCGAACTTGGCAGCACGGTCAGCCTGGGTGCCGCCCGTACCCTTATTCGCGGCACCATGGGCATGGCTCTGTACTATCAAGGCGAACGTGAGGAAGCCAGCGTTCATCTCGAATCAGCGCGTGCTGGTTGGGGTGCCCGGGACTATCACGAAGGGGTGGTCTTCATCAATCAAGTGCTGATCGACACCCCCCTGCGCGACATCACCCGGCTGTGGCTGCGCATGGTTCTACGTCCACTTTTAGAGCAACCGATAAGGACAGCGAGTCCAACTGATGAAACACGTCCTTAAACATCATCAACGATGGGCGCCTGCCGCCCTGCTGGCCCTGCTGGCCGCATTGGCCTGCGGCCTGCCCGGCCGCATTGCCGACGAACCCTTCCCAACGCCGACCTTGTTCGACCTACCCGACGCCCCCGACTTAGATGAGCTGCTGACCCCAGAGGCCCCTGATTCTTCAGGGATGGGCCAGCTCGACTCCGATGATCCGGCTGGGCAGCCTGTTGATCCTGGCCCAGCGCCTGAAGCCACCCTGCCACCCTTTATTGACGAAGGCGTGCTGGTTGATCTCGCTGAGACGATTGTCCCGATCCGCGATCGCTATGAGCTGGCAGACCGTTTCCTGGCCGTCGACCTGGAGGCCCTACCCGATCCGGTCCCGGTGGACTATGAGGTCGGCGATGTGACCGACTTCTGGGTGAACAACTCCGATAACGACGAGACTTTGAGCGTTCCCGCCGAGCTGGTCTACGCTGGTGACCACATCTATATGTGGATCGAGACAGGACGCGACTTCGATCGTGCGGCCTACATCGAGCAAGCACGGGTCTTCGATGAGGAAATCTACCCGCTGACCCGCTCTTACTTTGGCAGCGAACCATCACCTGGCATCGATGGCGATCCACGGGTGCACGTGCTCAACGCGACCAGCATGGGCAGTTTTGTGGCAGGCTACTTCTTTAGCCCCAGCATGTATCCAGAGGCTATCGTTCCCTTCTCTAATGAGAAAGAGATCTTCTTCATCCATCTGCTGAACCTGCCAGCCACCGACCCAGACTATGGATCGGTGTTGGCGCATGAGTTCCAGCATATGATCCACTGGGCGGTTGATCGCAATGAGACCAGTTGGGTCAACGAAGGGATGAGCGAACTGGCGGCATTCTTGAACGGCTACGGTCCGTCGCAGTTCTCCTCCACCTACCTCATCAATCCGGATCGGCAGTTGACGAGTTGGCCAGGTGGGGGCAGCAGTGGCCCAAACTACGGCTCGTCTTATCTAATCGCTGCTTACTTCCTTGATCGCTTTGGTGAAGACGCCGTGCGAAACTGGGTGGCTCAAGAGAGCAACGGTATGCAAAGCCTCGATGAGACCCTGGTGGACATCGGGGCGGGCCAGAACGCCGATCAGTTCTTCAGCGATTGGTTGGTGGCCAACTTGCTGAACGATCCTGGGGTGGCAGATGGTCGCTATAGCTACGAGACAGGCGGCGTCTTTTTGAGTCCGGGCGTGGCAGAAACGCATCTCAACTATCCAGCCGAGGTATTGCAAGCCTCAGTGAGCCAATATGGCGTTGACTACATCGCCCTGGGTGGTGGACCTGCCCGGCTGGAGATCAGCTTTGATGGGCAAGACAGTGTCTCGCTGATCCCCACCAGCACGCTCAACACCGACGGCGATCAGACGACGGAGGATCGCTATGTCTGGTGGTCGAATCGAGCAGACAGCAGCAACCCTCGCCTGGTCCAGACCTTCGACCTGAGCGACCTGGAGAGTGCCACGCTTGCATTCGACCTGTGGTTCAACATCGAGGCGCTGTGGGACTTCGGTTATGTCACCATCTCAACTGATGGCGGCGAATCATGGGACATTCTCGATACCCCCTTCACCACCCGCGACAACCCCTACGGCAACTCCTACGGGCCGGGCTACACTGGGCTCAGTCGGGACTTCCCCGGGGCGAACGGGCGCGGCTGGCTGCGCGAATCGCTAGACTTGAGCGCTTATACTGGCGGCGAAGTCATCATCAGCTTTGAGCTGCTGACCGACGATGCCGTAGTCGAGCCGGGCTTCGCTATCGACAACATCAGCATCCCCGAAATTGGCTACTCTAGCGATCTAGAGAGCGACGGTGGTGGCTGGCAGTCGGAGGGCTTTGTCCGGGTGGATAACGTGCTGCCCCAGCGCTTCTCTTTGCAAGTGGTGCGGGTCGGCAACGGAGAAACGACCGTCGAAGCGATTAGCCTGGACGAGCTTAACCAGGCCACTTTTGAGGTCGAGCTGGCCAGCCAACAAAGCTTCCTGATCATCACCGGCCTGACGCGCTACACGACCGAGTCGGCCAGCTATAGCTATTCGATCAATCAACTGGATTAAGGCTCAGGTCTTCACGACGCGCTTAACTGCGGATGCAATTTGCGGCGTTGTCCGTAGCCCCCCTGCGCAAGATAGGTAGGGACAATGCCTGCATTGTCCGGAGACCCCCTGCGGACGAGGCCTGCCTCGTCGCTAGGG
>JAADYZ010000088.1 GCA_010092775.1 Chloroflexota bacterium | reverse complement strand
CTCAGCATTCCGCTCTTCAATGGGTGCTGAACTACCACGCGTCGGCGGATAGCTTTCAGGAGGTTGCTCAGCCATCCACTCGTCTATGTTGGGCTGCTGCTCAATTGGGCGCTGGGAGGGTGCGCTCTGTTCGATACGATTTTCGGCTTCAGAGGGTGGGCGATTGGGGTCGGGCGTGGCCATGCGGCGTTATCCTTTCAGATGGAAAAGATGCCTCACTCCGCCCAGACAGTACCACATATTGCCCCAGGCGTTGTAATTAGTTGGTTGGAATCCCTTTGACATATTGATCGAAGAAGGCCACCGAGCGGATCATAGCACGCGTGAAGTTAGTTGTGATGTCATGGTCATCACCGCTATAAAGGTAGAGTTCAGTCGGAACACCGACCGCCAGAATCTCTGCATAAAGGATTTCTGAGAGAATGTGCGGTACCGATTCATCGGATGTGCCGTGATGTAGTTGGATCGGACCAGATAGATCGGCAACGTAAGTATTGGGGGAGATTTCCGCCCAGAATTCAGGGTTCTCTTCCGGGTACCCGTAAGTTTCAAACATTTCTACGCGCCATCGTCCACGACCACGATCTGGGTCAGGGGTGGGTGTGGGTTCATCACCATAGCGGGCGTTGATCCAATGCTCAATCAGGTCAGGATAGGAGGCAACCACGCCGCCCCAGATTACACCTGCTTTGATGTCGTCGGTGACCACCATCGCCCGCAACGTGATTTGCCCGCCCATCGAGTGACCCCACATTCCTATGCGATCCGGATCGGCGTTGGGGTAGGCTTTAACGGCAGAAACGGCATTGAGCACGTCAACCGTGTAGGCAGGCGTCCCGTAACCTCCTGTCGCGACGCCTTCTGAAAAGCCGTGCCCGCGATAATCTGAGCGAAAAACGATGTAGCCATTGCTGGCGAAGGTATTCACGTAAGCGACGTAACGTTCTGTTGACCGATAGACCTCCGGCGGAATGTAACCATGATTAAACATGATGACTGGCCAACCCGATTCTGGAACTTCGCCGAAGGGGACCGTCATGTATGCTAGAATCTTGTTACCCTCGGATTGATAGGACACGATGTAGCGATAGTAGTTTGCACCAGAGGATAGAGTTTGCTCGAAAACTAGGTCACTGCCTGGGTAGCTCTGCTGGCGCATCTCGCTGATCATCAGCGGGTGAGCGGGTAAGGGAGTCGCGCTAGGTATCGGCGTGGTTGTGGGTGGAGCAAGCACAGTAGGAGTGGGGCTTGCTGGTAGGGGGGTAGCGCTGGGCGCATCGGTTGCGTTGAAATCAACCACGTCAGGGGACGCGCCTACCGCCGTTCCAGTAGGGGTGGCTACTTGAGCATTGGTTGGCGTTGCACAGCCCACCAGAACGATCGCTATAGAAAGCCCCACAATCAAACCCGATAAATGGCGCATGACATGTCCCAATAAATCTCTAGATTTTACGTTTGCACTTGATAGCAAGCATATCGTATGAACTAAGGGAAATCACCAGCCATTTGATCGTTGCAGATCAGCTTAATTATTGAGCGCGATTAGCACTGTGCCGCCGAGAATGATGATGCTTATAAGAGTCGGGACGATCCATGCACCAGTGATGATGACTTGAACCAAGGCGTCCTGTGTTGATCTTAGCCATTCGATGCGTTGTCTTAGGTAGGTCAGACGTGGGCGGAGATTTTCAATCCTTGCAGTCGATAGACGGTCGGTAGGATGGCTTTCCAGGTCAGAGATCACACTCAGAATGACACGTGTGTCTTCGGCATCTAACAAAATGGTGCCCGATGAGCGCAGGGATGAGATGAAGTATTCTTGTAGAAAGGCTCGTTCGACAGGCATAATGGACACGACGATTGATACGATCAATGCGTTGAGGGCTGTCAATGGCAGAGCTTGTGTCGTGAGCATTAGGATGAGGCTTGCTAGGATAGTCAGAAGACTGAGGGTTACGCTGATGGCAGCGAAGAAAAGAAACACAAGCATGCGGCGCTTGATCTTGATGGGAAAGGCACCTTTGATCACGCTGAGGACAAGCTGATAGACGCCAAATTCAAGAGCAATAAAGAGAGCGATCGCAATTGCGAACGTGATCGTGTCAATCAGTCCAGTTGTGTCGCGTGTGAGTTCGATGAATGTCTGTAACATGAAGGTCCCCCAGACTAGAGTAGTATCAGACCATCTGCAGCAGACTATACTGTATTCAAAGCTTGCTCGGTGACTGAGCGACCAGATTGACATGGTTGACAGAATGGGTGGCTTTGGTTACCTCTTTAGGGCGTGACTATCACATTCCGTACATGGCCTACATGGACACATCTTTATGAAGCACGATCGCAAGCAGAATCACTTATGGGGCGGTGCTTTGGTATTGCTCCTTGCCTTGGGCCTGCGATTGTTTGACTTGACCTCCCTTCCCCTCTTCTATGATGAAGCCTTGCATATCGTACGTGCCCACCAAATCCTGGATGGCCAACTCTTCGCGGGGCTAGAGCAAAACAAGTGGCTCTATTCACTGTTCTTGTCTCGCCTTTTTCCAACCGGGCCCGAAGGCCCTTGGCTGGCGCGTGGCCTGTCTGCGCTTTGGGGTACCTTAACAGTGGCATTAGTGATCGGAATTGCTCAGGAACTTGACTCGCCGCGAGTTGGGCTGATTGCGGGGTTGATCTATGCGGTGCTGCCTCTGGCTGTTTTCCACGATCGACAAGCCTTGGTCGACCCCCAATTGACGGCTTTCACAACGCTGATAATCTACCTCTCCATTCGCTTGGCTCGGAAGTTCAGCCTTTGGGTCATGTTGGCGCTCGTGCTGGCCCTATTCTGTGCCAGGTTGACTAAGTTAGCCGCGTTTCCGTTTTTCGTGCTGCCACCCATCGCTTTCATTCTTCTCAATCGCCCAGGTGATCAATCATGGACGGAGCGTCGTTTGCTCCGCCTACCGGGGCTAGAACTGAACGCGCGCGTTCAAGCGGGGAGTACCCTATGGGCGAACCTGGCTTTGTGGGCGCTAGGCACTTTGATCGTGCTCGGGATGGTCAGTTTTATTGTGGACAATGCCTCCCAAACGGGCGTTGAAGTTCGTGACCGACTCTCGGCGGACCTTTCCAATACGCTGCTCGCTGATCTGTTGACTGAGGCGGGAGCAGAGCAAGTAGGGGCAAAACTCCAAACTGTTAGAGAGATGCTAAGTCGCTACCTTGGCTGGGGACCTCTGCTCTTTGTCGGTCTTGCATGCTTTGCAGCATTTCGCGGGTATCGTCGTGCTGAGATCATCTTTCTGCTATTTCCCGCTCTGGTTTTTGGGATGGTGCCTATTCTGGCTGACCTACTTCATTTTCAACCGCGCTACTTTCATGTCAACGGGCCGGCCCTAGCTATTCTGGCGGCCATTGGACTACTTTGGGCGGTCGATGGGCTTGAGTCCGTGACGGGTACGACCGCGAGAGTGGTGCTTCCGGTCGGTATGCTCTTGATATTGGTTCCGACCCTCTGGTTCAATTTCAGGCTGCTGCGTCAACCCCATTCCAATCTACTGGTTCAGGCTGATGCCGATGCCTATTTTGAGAGCTGGTGGAGTGGTGATTACTGGGAGCCCGCCATTGCCGAATTGCGCGATCGCTCTGAACAGCAGCCTGTGGTTGTGCTGGCAGATCGCCACCCCATACCCTGGCTAAAAGCGCAGCTCGGCTCGCGCGAGGTGCTGGTTATTGAACACGTCCCTGGGAGTGATCGACCAGGAACGGGCCGCCTGGCGCGAGCTATTGGTCAGGATCGTGTTGGCTTCATTTTGGAAGCTGGATACTTCGATCAGGATGTAATGGCAGCGGCCAGCGACGCTGCATTGAGCCACGTTATTGGCTATGAAGGTTATGCTGAAGGCGCGATAGACTTGTATGAAGTTGTTGGAGCCAATGGCGCTATGTCAGAAGCCATTTATGCCGAACTGGGACGCGACCCCGCTTTTATGGCTGATGAACATGCTGCCTTGGCTACGTTCATTGGCCAGTCTGCACAACCAGATGGTATTCTGGTATTTCCGGCTCGCCACGCTGATGAGGTCGCCCAGCGCCTGGACAATTCGGTGTTCGAACTGCCCAGCCCTCACTGGCCACTGAACTACTCCAATCTTGTGGAAGGGCTCAATCGTGGCGATCCAGCGCTGCACGAGTTAGGGGTTGTAATAGTAGACCCCCTACAAACGGATCCCAACCGCATATTATTAAGCGCTCTGCACGATGAGTTATTCCCACTCCAAACTGAGCACTGGTTTGGCCTGATCAACTATCGAATGTTCTGGACGGAGACAAACTCCAACCAAGCTACCAAGGTCCGGCTAACCGGGGGGAGCTTCGAGGAGACTATCACATTGGAAACGACTACTCTCTGGGATGCGGTCATCGAACCAGGAAATGCGGCTCGCTTTGAGCTGAATTGGTCAAGCCCGGTGACCGTCCAAGATGACTTTGTGATCTTCCTCCACATCACAGACCGAGACGGAACGATCATAGCACAGCGCGATGGCCAGCCAGCGGCGGGACTGCGTCCCATGACTACCTGGGCACCAGGTGAGACGATTCGTGATCGCTTCGCGGTCCCTCTGCCGTCAGATTTGGCAGCAGGTGAGTACAACCTGCACGTTGGCCTCTATCATCCAGAGAGTCAACTGCGCCTGCGTGTGAGTGATGGTCAGGGCGGACCAGATTACCTTTGGGTTGGTACGCTAACGGTCAATTGAGCCAGCACTCGCGATAGTCGTGAGCGAACTGCGCAAGGCTGATCGCAGGGCGTTCCAGGATGCGTTCAACATCATCGGTCACGTGTTGTGCATTCCCCATGCGGGTTGCGGTGTAAAGCGCAGTAACGACTGCTGCGTAGCTCAAATGCGTCCCTTGTTCTAACTGGCTGATGAAGAAGCGAGCCGGCGAGGGATTGGTGTAGCGGATGGGACGACCAAGTTCAGTTGACAAGATCTGTGCGACCTCATAGTAGTCCAACGCCTGACTGCCAGTAATAGTGTAGTTCCGACCCTCATGCCCTGCTTCGGTAAGGGCCTGCACCGCTACCGCTGCGATATCACGCACATCGATGAAGCTGGTTCGCGCTTCACCAACAGGTACAGCAATTTCACTTCTGTCACGGATTTCTTCGCGATGCGTTGTGCTCAGGTTTTGCATGAAGAAGCTGGCGCGTAGATTCGTCGTTTGCACGGCGAGTGTTTGTAGAAGCTGCTCGATCTTGTGATGGGGCACCATACGGTTGTTCTCAACGCCTTGCAGTGAGAGGAAGACGATGTGCTTCACGCCGTGTTTGACCGCTGATTGAAGCGCTGGGGCGATGTCTCGCTCGACGTTAGCCAAGGCAGGTGGACGTACGAGAAAGAGGCG
>JAADYZ010000087.1 GCA_010092775.1 Chloroflexota bacterium | reverse complement strand
CTACACATCCTGAAAGTAAAACCTTTAGCCTGCGCTACATGATTGGTTTTGCGGGTGGAGTCGCCATCTGGTTGGGGTCGCTCTTGCTACCCTCCGACGTTCGGTGGATAGCCTGGCTCGTCGCTATTGCTTTTGAGGCGTTCTTCTTCACACGCCCTAGGATGATCCGCGAGTTGGTCAATGCAGGCTTGGACGACCATCATCTGGTCGAACGTCAGGGAATCTTCACTATCATTGTTCTTGGGGAAGCCTTCGTCAAGGTGCTGGATGACGCACAGGGAACGCTGCTGGGTGTCGAGCAGATCGCCTTCGGGATTATGGGCGTAGCGGTCTTGTGTTCGCTTTGGTGGCTATATTTCTCCGACACGGCTGGTAAGCTCTACGATGTAAGCTCAAACCTTAAAGCAACCAGCTATTCTTATGGGCATTTGGTCTTGCCGATTGCTCTTGTGACCTTCGGTGTTGCAATCAAGAAGTTGTTTGCTGAGACGATCAACTATCCCGCTGCTCCGCTAACCGAAGAGTATCGCCTGGCCCTCACTGCCGCCATCGCTCTGTTTTTGCTGGCAATGGCACTCGTTGACTATGGCCTTGATGATAAACTCACGCCGCATAGCCAGATCAAACGGGTGTATCTCTACCTTGGTAGCGCCGTCGTGATCGTCATTTTGGGTCTAGTTGTGACAGGTGTGACAGCAACTCAGTTCACGGGGATCATCTCCGTGGTTGTGATTGCGCTAGTCGCGATCAACATTTACCAGGCGATCTCGTCATCGGAGCATCATGTAGAAACTGCATAGGGCTTATCCTCACAAGGAGCCACCCTGAATCGCATCACGCGTTTGCTCTCCCCTTGGCAAACGCGTGATGTGATTCAGGAAAGAATGCGCGGCGGATCATAGACGAAATATGGCAAATCACCTTCAGGTTGAAGCCATCGGCGAATGCATTGGCAGGGCCCTTCCGTGTACGGCGACTTCAATCGCTATGCGACGCAAACCTCACCCCGAGCCGCGACCCCACATGATGAGGGGGCGATTGTTTTCATGATGCTAGGGGACGATCAAGCGGAAGTATAGCGAGAGACAAGCTCGCGTTTGAGGATTTTGCCAGCCCCAGAAATAGGCAGAGCATCTAAGAAATCGATGGACTTTGGCACTTTGTACTTGGCTAAGTGATTCGTTAAGTGCTCTAGGAGTTCCGCCTCTGAAGTATGTTGACCTTCTTTAAGCACCACGCAGGCTTTGCCTACTTCACCCCAGCGTTCATCTGGGACGCCTACCACCGCGCACATCTGCACAGCGGGATGTCTGTAAAGAACCTGCTCGATCTCAGCCGGATAGATGTTCTCACCACCACTGATGAACATGTCTTTCTTTCGATCCACGATGTAGAAGTACCATTCATCGTCGTATTTGGCGAGGTCTCCCGTGTGGAACCACCCTTCATCATCGATGGCGGCGGCTGTTGCTTCGGCATTATCAAAATAGCCTGAGGCGGCGGAGGGTCCGCGCAAGACCAATTCGCCGACTTCACCCGGTGGGAGCGGGCGATTATCGTCATCTACGATTCGGGCGTCCACAAAGAAGTTCGGACGACCGATGCTGCCCGCTTTGCGAATAGCGTCTTCTGTGGGCAGAGCAAAGATGCCAGGCCCAAACTCAGTCATGCCAAAGCCTTGCTTGAACTGCACTCCCTTCTGTTGAGTGAACTCCTCAACGAGAGGGACAGGAAGCGGCGAGCCACCACTGGTACAAAATCTTAAGTGACTCAAATCGGCATCGGCCCAGTTCGGGGCCGGGGTCAGCATTTGGTACATGGTGGGAACCCCTGCGAAGAAGGTGGCTTGATACTCTTGCAGCAGAGTCAACACCTCAGTCGGGTCAAAGCGCCTCGGCAGGATAACTGTCCCACCAAAGATCAACATGGGGGTCGTGTAAACTAGAAGGCCACCTGTGTGGAACATGGGGAAAACATTGACAGTGACATCATCATGGTGAACGTCGTGGATCACCGTGTTGAGGGTGTTCCAGACAATCATGCGGTGGCTTATCTGGGCAGCTTTGGGCAGTCCGGTGGTGCCACCCGTGAAGATCAAACAAGCAATGTCTTCTTCAGTAACATCTTCTGTCACGACTGCCTCCGGCGGCGCTGCCTGAAGCGTCGTCTCAAAATGCAGGCTCCCCTCCATCCCGTCGCCTTCGATGTGTAGATAGTGCGTGATAGACAGGTCTTGTCCTTGAATTTCCTTGACATTGCTCAGGAATTCATCGGAGTAGATCAGCGCCTTGGGGCCGGTGTTCTGGATGAGCTGGGTCAACTCGCGCCAATGTAGACGCCAGTTGTAGCAAGCCAGGATCGCTCCCAGCTTGCCACAGGCGAAAAAGGCGTCCAGGAATTCTACACCGTTCATGGCTAGGATGCCGATGCGGTCGCCTTTGTTCAGGCCGACTTCATCACGAAGCCAATTCGCCAGACGATTGGCTCGTTGGTTCAACTGCGCATACGTGAATTGGAGGTGGGGCGACTTACCTGCATCGACAACAGCCAACTTGTCTGGCGAGTAAACCGCCCGACGCCCCAGAATATCACCGACGTACATTGCTACTTCTGAATGTGCGCGTGGAATGCTGCGTTAAATTCAGCCGGTTTCTCGATGTAGGGTGAGTGGGCGCAGTCCTCAAGGACCAGCTCTTCATAGCTGCCACCGCGTGCCTGATAGGTTTCGAGGACGGCTCGCGTCTGTGCGATCATCGGTTGTGGCGGGAAAACATCTTCACCTGGCCAGCCGGGGACCAGGCCAGCCTGGCCGAGTGTGCCCATCTCGAAGAAGGAGTTGTCCGATACGATTTGGTCTTCTGCACCGCGTATCCAGAGGACGGGTGGTTTGGGGTCAATCGCGTAGAGCTTCTCTACATCAGCGACATGGTTCGGCGCGAGTCCGTTGTTGGGGCCGAGCTTGCCGGGGGCCGCCATCGGCCAGTTCTCAGATGGTGTTGCATCGCCTGGCCATGCATCTTCACCCACATGGATCGTTAACATACCAGAGAGCAGTTCCTCTTCACGAGCCGGCTTAAAGGGTGGTTTCCAATAGAAGCTGTTCATCACGTTGCGAGGCCCCTGCTGTTCCTCATCGCCACGATAGCCTTCTTGCACCAGCTTAACGAAGTCGGGGCTCACAATTCCACCGCCCGCGCCCGCGCCATCTGGGAAGCACATCTCACCGTTTTCGCCCTTCGTCCCGCCAAATCCATAGGGGGAGCCGGGAGCCGCCTGGGTGACGGTCAAGACTCGGTCGGGATAGTCCATCATGAAGCGCCACAAAACGGATCCACCGAGCGAGTGGCCAACCACATGGGCCTTCGCAATCCCGAGCGTGTCCATCAGAGCGGCCAGGTCGTCGGATAGGTCGCCCATACCACGTGTCGCGTCGATCTTCTTGCTGCGGTCGGCTTCGTTGTAGCCACGATTGTCGGCTGCAATGCCGCGAAAGCCCTCAGGCAGGGCCAGCATGGTCTCTTCCCAATAGGTTGCACACGAGACATTGCCGTGTACAAACATAACTGGAGTACCATCTTCTGGCCCACTAAACAAGACTCGCGTCGTGAGGCGGTCGCTGGTGATGGTTTTGGCTGTGATTCCATCCATCGTCGGTATTGACATATTGAATTCTCCTTGGTGGCATAGAAAACAAACGGAACTGCGCTGGATGATGCGTACTGCATGCGGTGAAGGGGTTTCACCACGGCTAACCTGTATCGCTTATGAACTGCTCTCGAAGCTCTCGCTTGAGCACCTTTCCCGCCGCATTGCGGGGGAGTTCGTCAATAAATGCTACAGATTGTGGAACCTTGAATTTGGCCAGGTTGTGGCGGCAATGATGGATGATGGCTTCTTCACTGAGGTTGGCTTGTGGCTTGAGTACAACAATCGCTTTGCCACACTCGCCCCAGCGCTCATGGGGGACGCCGATTACACCCACATCGGCCACGCCATCCAGTTGAAAGATGACTTGTTCAACTTCTGCTGGATAGACGTTTTCGCCACCGCTGATATACATGTCTTTGTAGCGATCGACAATGTATATGCACCCATCCTCATCGATTATACCGGCGTCGCCGGAGTGTATCCAACGGACGCCCTGGGCATCAATGGTGAAATTACTTTCGTTCGCATCAGGTCGATTCCAGTAGCCTGGTGTAATGTTTGGCCCACCAATCACGACCTCACCTATCTCGCCTACCGGCATATCGTGGAAGTGTGGGTCAACAACGCGCACACGGGTATGTGGCATGGGTCTGCCAACCGAGGTGGGCTTGACCGTAGCCCGCCGCTTGGCGATCAGGAAGACGGTAGGGCTGGTCTCGGTCATACCGAAACCGAGTTGAACAATGATGTCACGGTCGGAGTAGGTTTTGAGCAGCGCCGCTGGCATCGGTGCCCCACCACATCCCCAGGATTGTACACCACTCAAATCAGTTGTGGTGAAATTTTCGTGCTGACTCAAGAACAGATAGATGGCTGGGACACCAAAGAAATGAGTCACATTGAACTCAGGATCACTCAGCGTTTTCAAGGTAAGGCCCGCATCGAATTCACGAGCGACAATACTGGTCCCCCCCAAATGCACCAGGGGGTTAGCATACAAATTCAAGCCGCCAGTGTGAAAGGTCGGCAAGACCACATATTGGGTGCTGTTGAGGCTCAACCCGGTTGGAATGGTGATGTTGGTCGCATTCCAAAAGGTCATGCCATGCGTGATGAGCACGCCTTTAGGGCGGCCAGTCGTACCGGCGGTGTACATGATCGTCATGGGCGAATCGTGCGTCGTATGTGGATCCATGACGATATCGCCATCCGACTGGCGAATCATGTCATCGAAGGAGGCTTGTTCATCGTTGGGCGTCTCATCATGATCGATGCGCAGAAGGTGCTTGACCGTTGCCTGTGATTGCAGTGCTGGTATGCGATCTGCAAAAATGGCGTCATAGATCAGGCCGCTGGTCTCGGCATCGTTCAGGATGAAGACCAACTCGGGGATGGCTAAGCGCCAGTTGAGGGGCAACATGATCGCACCGAGTTTGACACAGGCAAACTGAAACACAAAGTACTCGACTGAGTTCTTAGCGAGGATCGCAACCCGGTCGCCTGGCTGGGTGCCCCAAGCATCACGCAGATATGCCGCCAGTTTGCGTGCTCTCAAGTCGAATTCGGCGTAACTGTAGCGGCGACCCGTATGCTGGTCGATCATCGCGAGCTTGTCGGGCGTGCGATCGGCATGGAAAGCCAGCCAATCAGATGCGAGGATCATGGCTTGCTCCTTTTGACGGTCCCTCCGTTAGTGGGGCTCCATCCCCAGTCAATGGGGCCCCCAGCGGACAACGGTTGCACTCCATGTGTAGCCTGTACCGGCACCAACCAGCAGCACAAGATCGCCATCCTGAATCTTTCCCTCCTTCAGCCCAAGTTCTAAGGCTAGTACCTGGTCAACGCTTTGAATGTGGCCGTAATCATGCAGATAGATCGCCTGTTCCTGAGTCAGGCCGACCTGCTCAATGATGAGGTTAAAGAAAGAGCGCTTCATATGGGTAATGCCAAGAAAGGCTACATCATCGAAGGTCGCATCACTTTTGGCCAGCGCTTCGCCCATCACACGAAGAAAGTTATCCAGCGAGACTTCGCCTAAGCGCTCAGACATATACGCCGGGTCGGTCACATCAAGCCGCCCCTTGAGATCACCCTGGATTGGCTGTTCATCTCCTACGGCCTCATCGGTCAGAATGACACTTTCGGAGAGAGTGGCATCCGTGTAGGCGGCCGATCCTAGAATGAGGTTACGATCAGAGTTGCGGCGCAAGAGCATCGCTCCACCACCTGCACCAAAGTTGAACATGAAGCGGCTGCGCATATTGCGCAAGTTGACCATATCGTTTTCCCGGCTGGCGGCGGCCAGCATCACATACTCCAGGCTAGGATCATTAAGCATCATCCCTTTTGCCATGTTCATGGCAATCGGGGCACCCGCACAGAGTGCGTACATCTCAAAGGCATAAGCATTGACTGCGCCTAAATTCTGTTGAATCTTCGCAGCCGCATTCCAAATGAGGTGGTCTTTATGCTCGCTGCCGTGCGATACGACTAGATTAACCTGTTCGGCGGAAACGGCTGCATCCGACAGCGCACGTTGCGCCGCCTCCGTCGCCATATGCGTGACGCTGTCCGCTTCCTCAGCAATGTGACGCTGCCGTATCCCCATCTTCTCGCGCAGAATGTCTTCAGGAATGTTGGTCACTGCAACGAGATCAGCAGCGGTCTCGACCTTTGGAGGGAAGTAGGTTCCTAACCCAGCAATACCGACTGTTTCTGTCATGAGTTGTCCTTCTTGATGGTGGGATGGGCCTTGGCAATGAGGTGTGATGGGGTAACCCTAACGTCTTTGAGTGTTATTGTAGCTTCAATTAACCGAGGACCCAACATCCTCGAAGGTGCTGTCACGATCCAGTATGCTACAATCTTACACAGCAGTCGAATCATAGAGTGGGCGCTTGTGATGGCACGAATACTACGCACCAAACTACATCGGCCAGGGGCACCAACGGCGCTTGTGGCTCGCCCACAGCTCCTTGCCCGCCT
>JAADYZ010000525.1 GCA_010092775.1 Chloroflexota bacterium | reverse complement strand
GAAGGCAAGAGCACTGCTCAAGTGCGCCCTCGCGCTACCGTGAATCTCTGGAAGGCGCGCCTCCAGTTCTTCCAGAAGCATTATTCGCCCGGATTTCAGGTGCTTGCCAGGGCCTTGATACGCGCTGGGTTGAACCGCCGTATCCAGGCGACCGCCCGCGACTCCTCCCAGAGCGAAGAGGAACGAAAAGCCATGATCGAAGCCTACCGTGAGGTGATCAAACTCACTCGCCAGACCGACCTAGTTGCCAAGGAGCAGGCATGAGGCAGCACATTACCGGCATTATCCTGACGCTCGATGAGGAAAAGAACATCCTGGACGCCATCGACTCATTGCGCTGGACCGACCACATCATTGTGGTGGATTCCTTCAGCAGCGATCATACGGTCCCCCTAGCCCGGCGGTCAGGTGCAGAGGTGGTGACCCATGAGTTTGTCAACTATGCCGATCAGCGTAACACCGCCCTCGAACTGGCCGACACTGAGTGGGTCTTCTTCCTCGATGCAGATGAGCGCGTCCCCCCTCCGCTGGCTGGCGAGGTGCTTTCGAAGCTCGAACAGCCCCAGCGCGGTTGGTGGGTACCCCGCCACAACTTCATCTTTGGCCGCCTGACTCGCAGTGCGGGCTGGTATCCGGACTATCAAATGCGTCTCTTACATCGTGAGTCCGCCCGCTATGATCCAACCCGGACGGTTCACGAAGAAGTGCAGCTCCAGGGCGAATCAGGTTATCTGGAAAACGCTCTGATCCACTTCAACTATGACGACCGTGCCGAGTTCATCCGCAAGCAGGAGAAGTATACCAATCTCGAAGCCCAAACCCGCCACCGCCAGGGGCAGCGCCCACGCCCCTGGACCTTCCTAACCGCCCCTCTACGCCATTTCTGGTGGCGCTTCATCACGCTTGGCGGCTATCGAGACGGCTTTCATGGTCTCAATCTGAGTATGCTAATGGCCTACTATGAGTTTGAGACCTGGCGTCGTGTGGCCAGGCTGAGCGAAACCACCCCTAGAATCAACAAAGGCGACCTTAGGGGTCGCCTCGGAATGTCTCATTTGGAGGCGTTAGCCCTTGGCCTCCACCGTCACAAAGGGGCTTTCACCGCTTACCCGGGTGGTGGTCCCGTCGATGGTCAGTACATCACCTTCGCAAGTCACGCGGTAGGTGCCCGCTGATTGGGGTGTGAAGCTAAAGAGAGCTTCGGTGGTGCTCACATCCACGCTAGAGGTGCTGTCTGGTGTACTCAAGACGCCGTTCTCCGCGGTGATCTGGTTGAGCCAGGTGCAGCTCAGGTTAACGACCGACACGCCATAGACAACCCGCACCGTGATCGGCTCTTGGGTACGGAAATCTGTCCCCTCCAGCGTCACCGATTGGATTTGCTCATTCGGTGTGGTCGGCTGAGTGTCTTCACCAGTTCCGGCGTTGGGGTCTTCCGGCACGATGGGGGTGCTGGTTGGCACACCGGGGTCTTGCTCGACGGGGTCAGGCTGTACTTCAACCGTCGGATTGCTGCCGTCACCCAGGGCCTCGGTATCGACGCCATCAATCGGCTCGGCTGGGGCACGCTGCCCCAAGTTGCAAGCGGCCAGGACCAATAGAGCAAGCATCAATAAGGCGGCGTTGGCCGCAAAACGCTGGAAACGCATACTGCGTGTTGTCGTCATGCTAGGCAACTCCCTTGCTGCGTGGATCGCTTTGTCACGCCAGGATTCGATCAACCTTTATTCTAATCCAAACCGCCGAATTGCGAAACCACTCCCCTGGGAATTGTCACGACCTTGTGTTAGCTCTCGATGTAGCCCGCAAAAGCGATAGCACCCGGTCCGGTGTGTACGCCCAGGACAGGCGACACCCAGGAAACATATAGTTCAGCGACATCACAATCAGTCTTGAGACGATCGCCAAAGGCTTCGGCGTCCTTGTGTTGGTCTGCGTGCAGCACAACCGTCCGCAGTTTGCCCGAATACTTGGACATCACCGCCAAAAAGTCTTCATAGAGCTTCTCGACCGCCTTCGAGCGGGTACGGGTGCGCGGCCCGGCCTCAATTGTGCCGGTCGTGTGATCGACTATCAACTGCGGCTTGATGTTGAGCATCGTTCCAATCAGTTTACGGGTTGCGCTCACCCGGCCCCCACGATGGAGATACTCTAAGGTGTCAACATAGAACAGCACGGTTCCCTGCTCGCGTGCCTTCTGCGCCGCCGAGATCATCGCTGTCACGTCACCACCAGCGTTGCGCGCTCGCGCAGCAGCGATCACCTGCCAGCCTAGCCCCATCGACACCGAGCGCGAGTCCACGACTTCGACTGGCATGTCAATCTGCTGTTGCGCTTGCAACGCGGATGCGTTCGTGCCGCTCAATTCTTGGCTGACGGTAATGATCAAAGCACGTTCTGCGCCATTTTCTTTGGCCTTATTCAGGTAGTCGATGAATTCGGACGCCGGTGGTTGCGAGGTTGTTGGATTCTGCTTTTCACGCTTGAGTCGCTCGTAAAAGCCTTTTGGCTGGATGTCAACTCCGTCCTTCATATCCTCTGTTCCCCAGATCACATGCTGCGGAATCACGAAGATTCCCAGCTCGTCACTTAGGGCCTGAGGGATGTCGCATGTGCTGTCGGTGATGATGGCTGTCTTGTGAGTGTCACCCATCTCATCCCCTCCTTTGGGTGGAAAATCTGTGGTCTTTCGAGTGCACCATGCTATAACACGTCGCCATGCAGAAAGATACAGATCACATTCAATGGAACTAGGTTAAGCTAACCTGGTCGAAGGTTGTGATGGTATAACCATGCT